>CAZPAT010000007.1:0-2853 GCA_964584485.1 uncultured Bifidobacterium sp. | reverse complement strand
CCGAGCGCCATCACCAGCAGGCGCCGGGTCGCGCCGCCCTCGCTCTGCAGGCCCACCACGATCAGCACGATGCCGCACACGGCGAGGAGCCCCGCGAGCAGGGGCGTGAATCGCGACAAGCGCCCACGCGGGATCTCCGCGCCCTCGCGCAGTGCGGCCACGGGTGGTACCCGACTCGCACGCACGGCCGGGATCAGGGCCGCCACCACGCTCACCAGCACGCCCACCAGCAGGGCCGTCAGCACGATGCCCACCGAGATCTGCGCGCCGGCCACCGGTATCCCGCCGGGCAGCAGGGTGTCGAACACCCAGACCAGCAGGGCCGCGAACCCGTACCCGGCGAACAGACCCACCACGCCCGCCACCAGGCCGATCACCAGGGCCTCACCCACCACCGACGCCATCACCTGGCGGCGGCTGGCGCCGATGGTCCGGAGAAGGCCCAGCTCACGCAGGCGCTGCGCCACGGTGATGGAGAAGGTGTTGAAGATGATGAATGCGCCCACGAACAGGGCGATCACGCCGAATGCCAAGAGCGCAGGGCGCAGGAAGGTGTTGATGGCCTCGGTGGTCTGCTGCGCCTGGTCGGCGGCGTCCTGCTGCCCGGTGCGCACCTCCACGGTGGACGGCAGGGCGGCGGCGATGCGCCGTGCCAGAGCCTGGGGGGTCACCCCCGCCTGGGCCGCGACGGCGATGGAGTTGACCCGCCCCTCCAGGTCGAACCAGCGCTGGACGTCGTCCTTCGTGGCGATGACGATGGTCGTGCCGCCAATGGACGACACATTGGCGAAGGTGACGGTTCCCGTGAGGGTCACCTGCTTCACGCCATCACGCGTGGCGATGCCCAGGCGATCGCCCAGGGCGAGCCCCTCGTTCGCCGCGAGGGCCTCGTTCACCGCCACCTCGCCGTTCCGGGCCGGGTACGCACCGCTGGCGAGATCGGTGGAGCGGAACGGGTCGGGCGTGAGGGAGAACACGAACGACGGCGCGCCGGTGGACTGCACGTACTCGCCATTCACCACCGGGGATCCGAGAGCCGCCAGCTCGGGGGCCGCGGCACGCACGCCCTCCACCCCGCGGACCTGCGCCACCATCGACTCCGGCAGGGTGGGCACGTTCGACAGTCCGCCCTCGAAGTCCGTGCGGGGCGACACGCGCACGTCCACGCCGGAGTTGGCGGCCTGGAAGATCTCGTCGAACGCGCGGGTGATCTGGCTGGTCAGCACCAGGGTGCCGGTCACCATGGCCACGCCGAGCAGGATGGCGGTGGCCGTGAGCGCGGCGCGCAGCTTGCGCTGGCGCAGCCCGGCGAGGACGAGGCGGATCACGCGGGATCGAGCGTGCGCACGGCGTCGTAGATCTCATCCGCATCCATGCCCGAGCGATCGAGCACCACGCGGCCATCCGACAGCAGCACCACGCGATCGGCGATCGTGGCCGCCCGCGGGTCGTGGGTGACCATCACCACGGTGCGGCCCCGCTCATCCACCGCCCGCCGCAGGAGGTCGAGGATCTCCTGGCCGCTGGCCGAGTCCAGGTTGCCAGTGGGCTCATCCGCGAAGATGACCGTGGGCTCCGCCACCAGCGCGCGGGCGATGGCCACGCGCTGCTGCTGGCCGCCCGAGAGCTCCGACGGCCGGTGCCCCGCGCGGTCGGCCAGGCCCACCTCGCCCAGCATGGCGTCCACCCGGGCATCCGAGTCGCGCGTGCCCGCGATTCGCAGGGGCAGCGCCACGTTCTCGCGCGCGGTCAGCATGGGCAGCAGGTTGAACGACTGGAACACGAAGCCGATCGCGGACCGGCGCAGCACGGTGAGGTCGCGGTCCGACAGGTCATTGAGGGGCGTGCCGTCGATCACCACCGCCCCCGCGGTGGGGTGATCGAGTCCGGCGAGGCAGTGGAGCAACGTGGACTTGCCCGAGCCCGAGGGGCCCATGACAGCCGCGAACTGCCCGCGCGGAAAGGCGATGGAGACATCGTCCAGGGCGTCGATCGCAGCCTCGCCGTCGCCGTAGCGCCGCCCGAGCCCCTCCGCCATCACTGCCGCGTCCCGTGAATCCGATTGCATGCGCCCCCCCGTGTCGTGCGGGCACGCTAGCGCGTGACCGGGCGCCGGTTTTGGGCGATGGTCATTGCCGATACAGCCCCCATGGCGCTACCGTGGGGGGTCGTGATGGAGAGCCACCCTCCGCATATCGAGATGTGCCCTGCCGTGCCGGGCCGCAGCGACCCCCGCGGGTCAGCGCTCAGCACCCGCGGCATCGAGCGGGTACTCGGCGGGAACCCCGTGCTGCGCGGCATCAACCTGGACGTGCCGGCCGGAACGGTGCTGGCCCTCCTGGGCCCGTCCGGATGCGGGAAGACCACGCTGCTGCGCTGCATCGCCGGGCTCGACCGTCCCGACGCCGGGATGATCGCCGTGGACGACTTCACCGTGTCGGGACCGGATTGCTTCGTGCCCGCGGAGAAGCGCCGCATCGGCATGGTGTTCCAGGAGCCCGCGCTGTTCCCGAACCGCACGGTGGGGGGAAACGTGGGCTACGGGCTCCCGCGCGCGGAGCGCGGAGGCCCCAAGGTGGAGCGGGCGCTTGCGCTGGTCGGCCTGAGCGGATCCGCGGACCGCATGCCCGCCACGCTCTCCGGCGGGCAGCAGCAGCGCGTGTCTCTGGCACGCGCACTGGCGGCCGAGCCCTCCCTGATCCTGCTCGACGAGCCCTTCTCGGCCCTCGACGCACCGCTGCGCGCCGAGTTGCGCAGCGAGGTGCGACGCCTGCTGGCAGCGGCCGGGGCCACTGCGGTGTTCGTGACGCACGACCAGGAGGAGGCATTCCTCATCGGCGACCAGGTGGCGCT
>CAZPAT010000006.1:0-21530 GCA_964584485.1 uncultured Bifidobacterium sp. | reverse complement strand
GGCAGCAGGACACGACGGACCCCGGCGAGTTCATGGAGAGCCTGCGCAGCGACCTGTACTCGCAGGAGGTGTACGTCTTCACCCCGAAGGGCGAGGTCCGCGCGCTGCAGGCCGGGGCGACGCCCCTCGATTTCGCCTACGACGTGCACACGGACGTGGGGCACCGTTGCGTGGGGGCCAAGGTAAACGGCCGCATCGTGCCGCTCACCCACACGCTCGAGTCGGGCGACTTCGTGGAGATCCTCACGTCCAAGGCGCCGCGCGGGCCCTCGCGGGACTGGCTGTCGGTGGTGCAGACCTCCAAGGCCCGGTCGAAGATCCGCTCCTTCTTCAGCCGCGAACAGCGTGAGGATGCCGAGCACCACGGGCGTGAGCTGCTGCAGGATGCCCTGCGCAAGGCGGGGTTGCCATCACAGCGCATCGTCGGGTCGCCACTGTTCGCCGAGGTCATCCAGGAGATGGGGTTCAAGCGCGCCGAGGACTTCTACATCTCGCTCGGATCGGGCAAGACGTCCGTGCAGGTCGTGGTCAACAAGGTCATCGCGGGCATCAAGCACGACGACGCCGAGGTGCAGGCGGCCCCTGCCCTGCCCGACGCGCGCGAGGGCCGCGCCCGGCAGTCGGCCCCGTCGAGCGACCTCGGCATCGAGATCGAGGGCGTGGCCGATGTGATGGTGCGCCTGGCCAAGTGCTGCAAGCCCGTGCCCGGCGACGACATCGTCGGGTACATCTCGCTGGGGCGCGGCATCACGATCCATCGGGAGGACTGCCCGAATGCCCGCGCGTTGATGCGCAGCCCCGAGCGCTTCACGCCCGTGGCGTGGGGAGGGGAGAGCAGGCAGTCGTTCCGCGTGGAGCTCGCCGTGGAGGCATGGGACCGGCACCGGCTGCTCGAGGACATCTCGCGCACCATCGCCGAGAACGGGGTGAACATCGTTGCGGCGAACTGCCAGGTGGACGACCAGATGGCGCGCCATCGCTTCGTGCTGGAGATGGCGGACGTCGACACCCTGCGGGGCCTCACGAGCCAACTCCGTAACGTGGACTCGGTGTTTGACGCCTACCGGGTGACCCCGGGCGCCTGACCGTCCCGCGCTGCTGGTAGCGTCCCCCCGCAGTGGACGCAGTGGACATCATCATCCTGGCGGCTGCCGGAGTCGGCCTGGCCGCCTTCGTGGTGCTGGCCGTCATCATCCTCCGCCAGGGGCGCGCGCTCAAGGAACTCGAGGAGCGCATCGGCCCGCCCGTGCCGCCCGCCGCCGCGCCATCGCTGGAGCGGGTGCGTGCGGTCCGCGCGCAGGCGTCCACCGAGGCGGGGGCGCCGGCCGAGCCGGCCGCAGCCGCCCCGCCCCCGTCGGCGCCCGATGACGGGTCGCCGGGCGCCGCGCCGGCGCCGGACCCCGCCCAACCCCGGCAGACGGCGCGCCAGGCGGCCGCGGCGAAGGCCGCGGAGAAGGAGGCCCGGAGGTCGCGCGGCCGCGCGGACGAGGCCGGAGCGGGCGACGCCGATGATTCGGCGGGCCGCGGCCTCGTGCTCGGGGCGGTCGCCATCGTGGTGATCGGCCTGCTCGGCGCCGGGGGCTGGTACCTGTTCATCCGCGACGACGGATCCGGTGGCAGCCCGACCACGGCCCAGTCCACGACGCAGGCATCCACGGGAACCACCACCACCGACAGCGGCATCGTGCCGGAGGACGTTCCCCCGCTCGCCAACAAGGCGGCGTACACCGTGGCCGTGCTGAACGCCAGCAATGTCACGGGCGCGGCCGCCAACAAGGTGGCGCCGCGCGTTCAGGCCGACGGCTACACCCTCGGGGTGGTGGACAACGCCTCGAAGCAGGGGCTCACGGAGTCCCAGGTGCAGTACGTGAAGGGCCGCAAGGAGGTGGGGTGGAACCTGGCCAAGGACCTGGGGATCACCCGGGCCGTCGAGGTGGACTCCCTCGCCCAGGGACGCATCGGAACCGCCGACGCCGTGGTGATCGTGGGCACCGACCTGGCGAAGTAGCCGGTCAGCGCGCGCCGGGCGCGCCGTGACCACCACCGCCCGGGGTGCGTTGCTCGATGACCGACCCGGCGGGAAGCCGTCCCCGCCACTTCCCCGCCACGGGCACGTCATCGACCAAGGTCTGGCCCATCTCGCCGCTTCCCCCGCCGGCCGCACCGGCTGGTGCCGACCGGCGCCGTTCGGCGATGAGCGACACGTCGGCGTCCTCGAGCACCCGGATGCGCCGGATGACGCCGTCGCCGCCCCTGCGGGCCCCGTCGCCGCCCGATCCGCGGCGAACGGCGTAGCGCTCGACGCGCACGGGCATTGCGACCTCGAGGGCCTCCACCGGGGTGTTGAGGGTATTGCTCATGGCCACATGCACGGCCGACGGTCCAGGGGCACGGGATGATGCGCCCTGTCCGCCGCCGAGGGTCTCGAAGTACACACGCCCGGCAAATCCGAGAGTGAGGTTGTTCATCGTGCCCTGGCCCTGGGCCGGCACGTCCACAGCCCCACCGAGGGCGCCGAGCACGGCGTCCGCGATGCGGCTGGATGCCTCGACATTGCCGGCGGCCACGGCTGCGCCGGGTGGGGCGTTCACCAGTGAGCCCGCGGGGGCGATGATGCGCACGGGGGCGTAGGCGCCCGCCGAGGCGGGAATATCCGGGTCGGTGGCCACGCGCACGGCGAAGAACACCGAGGACCGCGTGACGGCGATGGGGCAATTCAGGTTGCCCGGCCCTGCGGCATCCGTTCCCGTGAAGTCGACGCACATCGCGTCGCCCTCCACGGTCAGCCGCACGCGGATCGTCAGGTCGTCGTCGGTGACCCCATCGCCCTCAAGCGCCTCTGCGCGCGTCCACTGCCCGTCCGGCATGGCGGCGATGGCGGCGCGCGTGCGCCGCTCCGCATAGGCGAGCAGCGCGTCCATTGCGCCCGCCACGGCCACCGGGCCACCACGTGCGGCGGCGATCTCCACCATGCGCCGCGCGGCCAGGTCATGTGCGGCCACCTGCGCGGCGATGTCGCCGCGCCGCTCCGCGGGCGTGCGCGAGTTGGCGAGGATGATCCCCATGACCGAGCGGTCGAGCCCCCCGGGGCCTGCCAGGCGCACCGGCGGTATCACCAGGCCCTCCTGGAGGAGCTCGGTCGCCCCGGCGGGCATGGAGCCGGCGGTCATGCCGCCGACGTCTGCATGGTGTGCCCGGGTGACGGCGTGGGCCAGCGTCTGTCCGTCGACCGCGATGGGCGAGACCACGGTGAGGTCGGGCAGGTGCGTGCCGCCCGTGAACGGGTCGTTCACGATCCATGCCTCGCCGGGCTGCGCGCCCGCGGCCATCACGGCCGCGACCGCCTCGGGCATTGCGCCGAGGTGCACCGGGATGGAATCGGCCTGGGCGATCATCCGGCCCGCCCCGTCGAACAGCGCGGTGCTGCAGTCCCGCCGCTCCTTGATGGTGACGCTGAAGGCCGATCGCACGAGGGCCGCCTGCATCTCGTCTGCCACGGCGCGCAGCGCGGCACCCCACACCTGCAGGCCCACCGGATCCAGTCCGCTCACGACCGCTCCATCCGGACCGTGCCGTCGGGGTGCACCGCGGCGCTCCATCCGGTGGCGACCCAGCAGGTGCTGCCGTCCATCGGTACGGCCGTGGGGCCGACCACCTCGCGGGACCCGGAGCGGTCGGGGTGGATTGCAGGCGCCGGTCCATCCGTGATGGCCGCCACCCGCACCGACACCGCCTCCACGGGCGCATCGGGGAGCGCGCCGCCAGCCACCCGCGCATGGGCGTCGTGGAACGCATGGGCGAGGTCGGATTCGGGGTCACCGGGGTCCCAGGGCACGGTGAGGGCATGGCTCTGCCCGGCATACCGGCAGTCCACTGCCACCTCCACGCGCCCGCCCGGGACCTCGCGCCGCGCCCGCGCGATGAGGGGCGCCGTCGCGGCGGCGAGCCCTGACCCCTCCGTCACGGGCAGCAGAACGCTCTGCACGTGATCGCGTCGCTCCCCGGCAACCACCATCCCGAGCGCGGCGAGCACTCCCGCAGTGGCCGGGCAGGTGACCCGTGACATCCCGAGGCCCTCGGCGACCGCGCACGCATGAAGGGGGCCGGCGCCGCCGAAGGCGATCAGCACGCCCCCACGGGGGTCCACGCCGCGTTCCACGCTCACCACGTGCAGTGCGGCGACCATCTGCTGCACCGCGACGTCCACGATCCCCTGGGCGCACTCCCCGGGGGTCATCCCGAGTTCCGCGGCAAGTTCCTCCACCGCGCCCCGCGCGGCCCGCTCATCCAGCACGATGGTCCCGCCGATGCCGAGGTCCCCGCCCAGGCGTCCGAGTACCACATTGGCATCGGTCACGGTGGGCCGTACCCCGCCACGCCCGTACGCAGCCGGGCCGGGCACTGCGCCGGCCGATCGCGGGCCCACCCGGAGGGCCCCACCGGCATCGGCCCATGCGATGCTGCCGCCCCCGGCGGATACGGTCTCGATATCCAGCATCGGGAGGTGCACCGGGTGCCCGGCCACCACGCGGCCATGGGCGCGCCCCGGCGCGCCATCGCGGATGAGTGCGACGTCGCACGACGTCCCTCCCATGTCGAAGGCCAGGGCCACGGGTGCCCCATCCGCCCGCGCCACGTCCGCCGCCGCCACCACGCCGCCGGCCGGGCCGGACAGCACCGTGCGGGATGCGTGGGAGGCCGCGTCGTCAAGGGGCAGCAGTCCGCCGTTCGACTGCATGATGCCGGGGGAGGGCAGGCCGGCGGCGTGCGCGCGCCGGCCGAGCGCGCCGAGGTAGTCGGCGAGCACCGGCGTGAGGTATGCGTCCAGGACGGTGGTGGCGATCCGCTCGTACTCACGGATCTCCGGCAGCACATCCGATGACGCCGACACGTGAACGCCCGGGATCGCCTCCCGCAGGCGCGCGGTGATCCGGCGCTCGTGCGTGGGATCCGCATACGCGAACAGCAGTCCCACGGCGATCGCCTCGGGGCGTACGCGGCGCACCGCATCGACGACGGCCTCCACGCCCTCTTCGGTGAGTGCCGTGATGACGCCGGCAGGGCCCATGCGCTCGGGAGCGGGGATCACGCGGTCGGACGGGACCAGGGGTGGCGGGTGGTCCACGTCGAGGCGGTAGAGCGAGGCCCGGTCCTGGCGGCGCAGTTCGAGCACGTCCTCATGGCCGGCCGTGGCGACGAGCGCCGTGCGGGCGCCGGTGCCCTCCAGCATCGCATTGGTGCCGACGGTCATCCCATGGGCGATGCGCGAGACATCTGCGGGAGTCCTGCCGGCCGCGCCCAGCGCGGCCAGCACCGCGCGTATGACGCCCTCGCCCTGATCATCCGGGGTGGTCGGGACCTTCGCCACATGCACACGGCCGTCCACGACGACGACCGCGTCGGTGAACGTACCTCCCACGTCCACTCCGACCAGCGTCAGGGGGGCGCCGCCCCGGGTGGGATCTACCATGGCCGGGGAATCTAACCCCGACCCGGGAGTACCGTCCTGCGCCAACTGCTCGCCCTTGCCGTCACCGCCGTCGCCCCTGCGGGCGCGTGGGCAGTGGCCGCGCCCCCGCCCATCGCACCGGGCCAGGATCTGCTCGCCGTGCCGAATGGCGATCTGGGCAGCGGGCTTTCCGGGTGGGGTGCCGTGGGGCCGTCACTGGACCTCGTCGGCGGGCCGCTGGTGCAGGCAGCGGACAACACCAGCGTGGTCACCCCGCCGGTCACCGTGCCCGCCACGGGGCAATCCCTGCCGGTACGGCTGGGTGTGCCCGGCGCGAACGCCCTGATCGACGTCCGTGCCCGCCCGGTGGACGGCGGTCCCGAGGTCGCGCTGGGCACGATCGAGCCCACGCGAGCCGTACGCGTGCACGATGTGCCCATCGGCGCGGTGCGTGGCCAGACGGTGCATGTCGTGCTCGACCCGATCACGTCCCTCGGCCGACGGCTGTACGTGCGGTCCGTGGGGCCGGTGCAGGAGGTCCTCCCGGGGTGGCAGGTCGCGCGGGGTCTTCCGGGAATCATCCGCGCCTGGGGCCGGAAGGGCGTGCGCTCGCGCGATGGGGTGCTTGCCATGCAGACCCCGTCGCTGGAGGTGCCCGGGGGCGTGTCGCGCCTGGGCCTGGTGGTGCGGGGCGCGGGCGTCGTGCGCGCCCGTGCGGGCGCCCGCACCGTGCGGCGTAGCGCGGTGTGGTCGCGATGGACGGCGGTGCACGTGCCCGTGCGTCCCGGCCCGGATGGGGTGGTGATGGACGTGACCGTCGTGCCCCGGCCGGGGCGGCGCCTCGTGGTGGCCGGCGTCGGCACGCCGGTCCGGCCGGTGCGGCTCTCCGGGGTATCGGCGCGCCCATCGGGTGGGCGTGCCCTGGTGCGGGCGCGTACCCGCCCGCCTGCGCCGGGTGCCCAGGCGGAGGTCCGCATCGGCCGGCGCGTGGTGGGTCGCGGCACCGTCGATGCAGCAGGTCGCGTATCGGTGCGGGCCGCCGGATCGGGCCCCGCGCGCCTCGTCCTGCTCCCTGATGCCGGCAGCACCGGCGACGACGTGCCCGTGCGCCTGCCGGGCTGAGGGGGAGCGGCGGGCGGTCCTAGGAGTCGACCTGCCGCGGGTACGCGCCGGGCCAGGTGCCCACCAGTGCGCGTGCGTGCGACAGGGCCTCGGAGCGCGTGGTGAACGTGCCCGAGAAGGCCACCCAGTATCCAGGGTTCAGCGGCGGGTGGTCGGAGCTCCACAGCACCCCGCCGGGCTGCCCCTGCGACTGCAGGCGGCTGGCCGCCGACTGCGCGCCCGACTCGGTGCGGTCGCTGGCGACGATCACCGTCCAGCCCGACGTACCGGCGGGCCAGTCGTCGGTCCCCGTGCCCCCACCCGTGCCGTCGCCGCCCGGATCCACGAAGTCCCCGTCGTCGGTGGGGAACTCATCCGTGGTCTGGCCGCCGCCCGTGGGCCCGGTCTCGGTGATGATCCCGGAGTCGGGGAGGGTTGCGGTGGTATCCACCGGCAGGGACGACGTGGTGTCCACGGGCGGCGTGGTGAACGTGGTGTCCATCGGCAGGGTGCCCGTGGTGGCGGTGTCGTCGCCGGGCAGGCTCGAGTCGGTCTCGGTGGTCGGCGTGGGCACGGTCGGCACCGTGATGATCGACGTGGTCTCCGGCGCGGGTGCGGGGACCACGGCGGCGGACTCGCCGTCCGACGAGGCCACGTAGGCCAGCGCGCCCGCACCGGCGCCGAGCAGCGCCAGTCCCGCCGCCACGAGGGCAAGCCCCCCGGCACCCCGGCGCAGCCGCGGGGCCGCAGGGGTTGGTGAGCCGCACTCCAGGCAGTACCTCTGCCCGTGGTCGAGTTCGGCGCCGCAGACGGCGCAGGACGTGGGCTGCGGCGTTGCAGCGGACTCGGCGGGTGCGTCGCCGTCAGCCGGGCCGGAGCCGGCAACGGGGCCGGGCGGGGGAGGGCCCGGGTAAGGGCTCTCCGGCATCAGTCGTCCCCGCCGGATTGTGGGGGGATGGCCGTCGTCGGCTGTGGATCGGCCTCCGTCTCGACGATCACGGTCGTGACCTGCTCCTCCACGATCACCGCTGTCGCCTGGGCATCGTCCGGGCCCGCGTCCGTCCCGCCCGCCGGCGCCAGGGCCGCGCCGCATGACGCGCAGAAGTTCGCGCCTGCTTGTGACCGGGCACCGCACTGGGGGCAGGTGATGCCACCGCTGCGGCCGGCCTGACGGCGCTCGCGCCGCACGTCCTCGAGGCGGGCGTCGAGTTCCTCGATCTGGGTCCGGATGTCGGCCACCTCTGCGGCCTTCCGGCGCATCACCGCCTCGGCCAGCAGGCCGCGGGCGTGCAGCTCCATCGCCAGCCCACCCAGGTCGAACACGGCCTGCTCGTAGGTGGCGGTCAACTGGCGCCGACGCCTGCGCAGCACGCCCGGCCGGGCGCGGTCTGGTGCCGACCCGGCGTCCTCCGTCGCACCATCGGTTGCGTCCCCGGACGCGCCGGCCCCGTCCGCCGGTGCGTCCGCCTGCGCGGCCTGGCGGCGGCGCAGGAACAGGAAGCGCGACGGCTGCGCCGGGGCGCCCCCGTCGGCGTCCGTGTCGGGAGAGGGCTCGGTCATCACGGTCGTCGCATCGTAACCGCGCGGCCCGGACGGTTCGCGGCAGGGGTTTCCGTGTTTCGCGCATGCCACGGGATGCGGCCGTTGACGACCGCCGCGCCGTCGGCTACCGTCCGCGGCGCTTTACGCATCAAGAGCGGTGGAGGGACATGGCCCTGTGAAACCGCGGCAACCAGCGCAAGAGCGCCAGGTGCCAATTCCTGCAGGCATTCGTGCCTGGGAGATGCACGGGGCATGGCTTCGGATACGGAGCACCCTCGTACTCCCGGCGACGAGAGGAGACGAGGATGACGAGCAGTGAGGGACGTGCAACCGGGGCCCGCGGCCTCCGCTGCAAGGAATGCGGCGAGGAGTTGCCGCTCGGCGCGTCGTACGCGTGTGAGTTCTGCTTCGGGCCGCTGGAAGTCGTGTACGACCGCGACGCGCTGGGCCGCAATGTGACGCGCGCGTCCATCGAGGCGGGCCCGCCGTCGATCTGGCGCTACGCGGACCTTCTGCCGTGCGCCCCGGCAGACCCCTCCGCGGGGCTGCCGGTGGGGCTGAGTCCGCTGGTGCGTGCGCCTCGGCTCGCGGAGCGCCTCGGGCTGGGCGAGGTATGGGTCAAGAACGAGACGGCGAACCCCACGCACTCCTTCAAGGACCGGGTGGTCAGCGTGGCGCTCCAGAAGGCCCGGGAGCTCGGGTACCAGGTCGCGGCATGCGCGTCCACCGGCAACCTCGCGCAGTCGGTCGCGGCCCACGCGGCTGCCGCCGGCATGCAGTCCTACGTATTCGTGCCGGCCGACCTGGAGCACCAGAAGATCGTGGCCACGGGCATCTATGGCTGCACGCTGGTGGCCGTGGACGGCACGTACGACGATGTCAACCGCCTGTGCATGGAGCTCGCCGCGGATCGTCCATGGGCATTCGTCAACGTGAACGTGCGTCCGTACTACAGCGAGGGATCGAAGACCCTCGCCTACGAGACCGCGGAGCAGCTGGGGTGGACCCTGCCGGATCGCTGCATCGTGCCGATCGCCTCCGGGTCCCTGTACACCAAGATCCACCGGGGATTCACGGAATTGCTGGACCTCGGACTGGTGGACGGACGCGTGCCCGCGATGAACGGCGCGCAGGCGCAGGGCTGCGGGCCTGTGGCCGCGGCCTACGACGCGGGGCTCGACTTCGTGGCGCCGGTCCGGCCCGACACGATCGCGAAGAGTCTTGCCATTGGGAACCCGGCGGATGGCCTGTTCGCCCTGGATGTGGCGCGCGGCACGGGTGGCGGCATCGACGCCGTCACCGAGGCGGAGATCACGGATGGGATCGCCCTGCTCGCCGAGACCACCGGCATCTTCACCGAGACGGCCGGGGGCGTCACCACGGCCGTGCTCCGGCGCCTCGCGGAGCGTGGCGACATCGGCGCTGATGAGCGCGTGGTCATCTACATCACCGGGGATGGGCTCAAGACCCTCGATGCGGTTGCCGAGCGCGTGGAGCCCGTCACCATTGCGCCCACCGTTGCGGCGTTCGAGGACGCCGTCGCCGACCCCACCACCCTGGAGACCGTCTGATGAGCGTGACCGTCCGCATTCCCTCTCCGCTGCGTCCGCTCACCGGCGGGGCGGCCACCGTCGAGTGCGCGCCCGGCACCGTCGGAGCGATCATCGACGAACTCGATGGCGCTCACCCTGGGTTCCGCGATCGCGTGACCCAGGATGGTGCGTTGCGCCGGTTCGTCAACGTATTCGTGGCCGGGCAGGACGTGCGCTTCGAGCAGGGCATCGATACGCCCGTGGCCGACGGCCAGGAGGTGACGATCCTCCCTGCGGTCGCCGGTGGCTGAACACCCCGCGACGGCATTCGTCACCGGGGGCGCTGGGCTCGTCGGCGCCCCGGTGGTCGACATGCTCCTGGCGGGCGGCACGCGGGTCACGGCACTTGCACGGTCCGACGCCGCCGCCACGGCCCTGCGGGCTGTCGGTGCCCAGGTGGTGCGGGGCGACCTGTCCGCGCCCGGCACGTGGGCGCGGGCCGCGGGGGAGGCCGAGCTGGTTGTCCACGCCGGCCTTCCGCGCATGGCGCCCCCGGTGCGCGGACGTCACGTGCGGCGCCTGGCCCGGCTGGCCGCCGAGGAGGCCGCGGGCCTTGCCGATGCCGCGCGCGGAGCGGTGATCGTCGCCGTCACGTGCGGACTTGCGGACGTGACGGGTCCGCTGCGCATCGCGATCCCCTCGCGCAGCGCGGAGCACGCGCTGCGCGGTCCGGATACCCGCGTCGTCCGCGTGCCATGGGTGTACGGGCCGGCCGGGCTCGTGCGTGACATGTCGCGCGGCGTGCAGATGCGGCGCTTGCGGATCGTCGGGCCGGGAACCAATCCCATGCCCCTCGTGGGTGCGCGGGATGCGGCGGCCGCCGCGCTGGCCGCCGCCGCCGCTCCTCCGGGGACCTACGCGGTGCGTGAGCCGTCGGTGCCGGCCCAGATCGAGTTGGTACATCACCTCTGCGCGGGCCGGGGCGCACCCCGGCCCGATCACGCCCCCCCGCGCTTGGCGGCCCTGTCCATGGGTGGCGTGGTGTCCGAGGCACTCGCCGCGTTCCCGGTGGACTCCGATGAGCCACCGCCGGGCTTCGCGTGCGCGCAGCGATGGGACGCGGATCTTCTGGATGCGCTTGTGCCGACGGCCTCGTCGTAGCGCCCGGGTCAGGTGCTGCCGGTGGTAGCCTTGCCCACGTCCGGCTAACGAGGAAGAAGGTGCGTGGCGACTCCCCGGCACGACAACGACGACGGGCACATGCCCGGTGTCGCCGTTCCCGGCGGCGCGGCCCCCGCACGGCCGCCTGACGAGGCTGCCCGGCTGGCCGACCTTCGTGCGCTCGGGGCCATCGAACGCGGGCCCGATCCCGAACTCGACTCGCTTGCGGACCTCGCCGCGCTGGTGGCGGGATCGCCCATCGCCCTGGTGAGCATCGTCGAGGAGGACGAGCAGGTGTTCACCGCCGCCGTGGGGCTGGATGCCGACCGCATGCCGCGGGATATCTCGTTCTGCGGGCACGCCATCGCCGACGGACCGGGGCCGATGGTCGTGCCCGATGCGCGGCAGGACCCGCGCTTCGCCGCCAATCCCATCGTCACCGGTGGCCCGGGCGTGGTGTTCTATGCCGGGGTCCCGATCCTCACCTCGCGGGGTCATGCGCTCGGCACCCTGTGCGTGGTGGACCACCAGCCCCGCGCGCTCAGCGAGCGGCAGATGGCGGCGTTGTCGCGCCTCGCCGCGCAGGCAGCCGGGGTCATCGAGGGCCGCGCCGCGTTCGGTGATGCACGGGCGCGTGCTGCCGATGAGTCCGACCCCGAGACCGGCCTCGCGCTGCGCAACGCGATGGTCCGCCGCGCGGGCGCCGACGGGGGTCTGCCCGTCCCCTCATCCGCCGTCGCGTTGCGCGTGGAGGAGATCGACGCATCGGGTGCGCACGGCGGGCTGCTCGCCGGGGGCGCCGTGCGCTCCATCGCGCGCGCCATGCAGGGGTGCCTTCCGTATTCGGCCGAGATCGCGCGCTCGTTCGGGAACTTCGTGGTGCTGCTGCCGGGCAGCGATGGGGCAGGAAGCCGCGCAGTGGTCGCGGCCCTGCGGAACCGGTTGCGCGGTCCGATCGTGCTCGATTCCGGGCAGAGCCTGCATGCCGGCCTCACCGCCGCCGTGGCGACGACCGGGGCGGGTGGCGGTGCTGGGCCGGATGACCTCGTCGCCTCCGCGGAGGCCGCGCTGCTCCGCACCGAGACGTTCGGGCTGTCATGCATCCTCGTGGACGAGGGGGCACGCACCGACCGCGCTCGTGCGGCGACCATCCGTGACGACCTCGCGAAGGCGGTCACGAATGGTCAGCTCGCCGTGTACTACCAGCCCGTCGTGCGGATACCCGGCGAGGATGTCGTCGGCGAGGAGGCGCTCGTCCGCTGGCGCCATCCGTCGCTGGGGCTCCTCGCGCCGGGCGAGTTCATCCCCTTTGCCGAGGACATGGGCATCGTCCAGGAGATCGATCGCTATGTCATGCGTCGCGCGCTTGCCGACTTCGCCGCGGGCCGCGCGCGGGGGCACGAGGTGAGCGTGAACCTGTCGCCTGCGAGCATCCAGCCAACCCTCCCCGAGGTGGTTGCGGCGGACCTCCGTAACGCGGGCGTACGGCCCGAGTCCCTCATCCTCGAGATCACCGAGAGGGTGCGGTTCGACCGCGAGCCCGGTGCCGTGGAGGTGCTGCGCCGCCTGGGTGATATCGGAGTGGGCCTGGCCATCGACGACTTCGGGGCCGGCACCACGTCGCTGGCCCACCTGCGGACCCTGCCGGTGTCGCGCCTGAAGATCGACCGCTCGCTTGTGCATGATCTGGGCGGGCCGGACGCGGAGCGCGCCGGGATGGTGCTGCGCACCCTCGCGGATCTGGCGGGGCACCTGGAGATCGACGTGGTGGGCGAAGGGGTGGAGGAGCCCGACCAGCGCGACGCCCTCATCCGGAGTGGGATCTCCCTCGCCCAGGGCTTTCTGTTCGGGCGCCCGGCACCGTTGCTCGAGCGCGCCTCCTAGCCCGCGGCGAGCACAAGGCGGGCGCGGCCCGCATCCTTCGCCGTGTACAGGGCCTGGTCGGCCCGGTCCATGGTCACCAGGGGATCCTCCCCGACCCGGCGTTCGGCCACGCCGGCGCTCGCGATCTGTCCGGCGGGTATCGTCGCCAAGAGCCTCTCGACGACGGTGCTGCATTGGTCGGCATCGCCGTCCACGACGAGCGCGAATTCCTCTCCGCCCACGCGCCCGCGCCGCGAGCCATGCACCCATCCGCTCGTCGTCACGGCGCTCCCCGGGGGGTGGCGAGGCTAGGCGCCCTCGGCGGTCGGGGGGAGGATGGGCAGGTCGGTTGCGTGCATCACCTGCCCGCCGACGTGGTAGCGCAGGTCCACCACATCGGCCTTCTGGTCGCCGTACACGCCGATCCCGGCCAGCAGCATCATGCGCCCGCCAAGGCCCTTTCGCCGCACCTTGGGTCGCAGCGGGGAGGAGAACCTGAGCCACCGGCCCTCCACGGCGTAGTCGGCGCCCTCCTCGCGCGGCTCCCCGTTCACCCACACCTGAAAGGGGGGTTCGGCGCCGTTGGGCAGCGCCACGCTCCACACATCGTCGCTCATGGAGGGAATGGTACCCGCGGCACCCGGCAACCCGGGCCAAGCAGCACGCGCGGCAGGATTCGAACCTGCGACCCCTGGCTCCGGAGGCCAGTGCTCTATCCACTGAGCTACGCGCGCTCGCTCCTGCAGTGTAGACGGGCGCGCCGCATGGGACCGCCGGGGTGGCCGGCGCACGGGTACCGCGTAGAGTCGCAGCGTGGATCTCGTGGTGACGTTCATCGGGACCTCCGCCTCGGTGCCGAGCGCCGCGCGGGGCACCTCCGCCACCCTGATCAGCCGCGGCGGGCGCCGCTGGCTCGTGGACTGCGGCGAAGGAACGCAGCGTCAGCTGCTGCGATCAGGGGTGGGGCTCGTGGATCTCGATGCGGTCCTGATCACCCACCTGCATGGGGATCACATCCTGGGCCTGCCGGGCATGCTCAAGACCTTCGCTCTCAGGGGCCGGGGCGAACCCCTGCTGCTGATCGGCCCCGACGGCCTCGCAGATCTCATGCGCACCCTGCATCCGCTCGTCGGCCGGCTGCCGTTTCACCTCGAGGTGCAGGAGTCGGGCGCCGGCGAGGTGCTCCGGGATGACGGCGCCGTGGTTCGCGCCTTCCACACCGACCACGGGGTGCGTTCGCTCGGGTACGCGTTGGCCGAGGACCCACGGCCCGGGGCATTCGACGTGGACGCCGCCCGCGGCCTCGGGGTACAGCCCGGACCGGACTTCGGGGTGCTGCAGCGCGGTGGCGAGGTGGTGACCCCCGCCGGGATCACCGTCATGCCCGGGCAGGTGATGGGGGAGCCCCGGCCGGGGCGGGTCGTGGTGTTCTCCGGCGACACGCGCCCCTGCGCCGGGACCGAGGATGCCGCGCGCGGCGCCGACCTGCTGGTGCACGAGGCCACCTTCTGCGACGAGGACTCGGCCCGGGCCGTGGAGACCCGTCACTCCACGGCGCGCGAGGCCGCGTGCCTGGCCGCCCGCGCGGGCGTCGCGATGCTCGCCCTCACGCATGTGTCCACCCGCGTGCAGCCACGCGAGGCACGTCGTGAGGCCGAGGCCGAGTTCCCGGGCGTGATCGTGCCGCGGGACTTCGACCAGGTGGAGATCCCGCTGCGCGAGCGCGGTGCACCGCGCCTGATCCCCGTGCAGGAGCGCCTGGGGCGCGCCCCGCGAGACACCGCGGTCGGCTCCGGGGGCCCTGCTACTGTGGACGGCGCAAGCCTTTAAGACCGGTCCCGTGAGGCCGGGAAGGAGAGCATTCACATGGGGTCCAAGGTCCTGATCGATTCCGATCAGTGCCGCCGAACCGTGGCGCGCATCGCCCACGAGATCGCGGAGCACCACCCCGACCCGTCGGCCATCGCCCTGGTCGGCCTTCACACCCGCGGGGTGCCGCTGGCCGAGCGGCTGTGCCGGCACATCGAGCAGTTCGCCGGTGCGGCGCCGGCCATCGGCACGGTGGACATCGCGCTGTACCGGGACGACGTCGGGGTGGGCGGTGGACGACGGGGGGTCGTGCCGGTGGTCGGCGAGACGGTTCTGGACTTCGACATCACCCGGCACCCCGTGATCCTGGTGGACGACGTCCTCTTCACCGGGCGCACGATCCGCGCGGCCATCGACGCGGTGTTCGACTACGGGCGCCCGCCGAAGGTGGAACTGGCCGTGCTGGTGGACCGCGGGCACCGGGAGCTCCCGATCCGCCCCGACTACGTGGGCCGCAACCTGCCGACCAGCATCGGGCAGCGGGTCACCGTGCACCTGGCCGAGGTGGACGGCACCGATGAGGTGCTGCTGGAGGACCCCGAATGAGCAGCGCGCGATCGCTGCTCGGCATCGCGGACCTCCCGGCCGACGACATCGGGCGCATCCTGTCCACCGCCGAGGGGTTCGGCTCGGTGATGGACCGCGACATCAAGAAGGTCCCCACGCTTCGTGGCCGCACGGTGGTGAACCTGTTTCTGGAGCCGTCCACGCGGACCAGCACGTCGTTCGAGCTGGCCGCCAAGCGGTTGTCGGCCGATGTGGTGGGCATCCGGGGTGCCGGCACGAGCATGGACAAGGGCGAGACCCTCAAGGACACCATCCTCACGCTCGAGGCCTACGACCCGGATGTGTTCGTCATCCGCCATCCGCAGGTGGGCGCGTGCGCCCTGGCGGGGCGCTACACCGATGCTGCCGTGGTCAATGCCGGCGATGGCACCGGTGAGCACCCCACCCAGGCCCTCCTGGACCTCTACACGGTGCAACGCGAGATCGGCCCGATCGCGGGGCTGCACGTGGCGTTCGTGGGAGACGTACTGCACTCGCGCGTGGCGCGATCGGGCATCCAGGCGTTCCTGAGGATGGGGGCGCGGGTGAGCGTGGTCGCGCCGCCCACCCTGGTGCCCCGCGATCTGGCCACCGGGCTGGGCACCGAGGTGTCCGCGGACATTCGCGACATCGCCGACGCGGACATCGTGTACGTATTGCGCATGCAGCTCGAGCGCATGGGGGATGGCGGCTTCGTGCCGTCGCTCGAGGAGTACGCGCGCATGTACCAGGTCAGCCATGCGCGCCTCCGCCCCGGGCAGCGGGTGATGCACGCAGGCCCCGTCAATCGCGGGGTCGAGATCAGCGGGGCCGTCGTCGACGACCCCGGTTCACTCATCGAGGCCCAGGCGGCCAACGGACTGGTGGTGCGAATGGCGGTGCTGTACGACGTGCTCTCCGAGGCCGCGAGCGGCGGCGGTGCCGCGAGGGAGGCCGCATGAGCGCCGTGGCGGACACCAACCCGCGGGTCCGGCTGCCGCAGCGACCCGGCGCGCCCGCCAATGTCGTGCTGCGGGGCGCCCGCCTGCTCGACCCGGCCGCGGGCATCGATGCCACGGGCGACCTCGTGGTGCGCGACGGGGTGATCGGCGGTGATGCTGCGGGCCTCGAGGAGATCGACGCCACGGGGCTCACGGTGATCCCCGGGATCGTCGACGTGCATGTGCACCTGCGCACTCCGGGCAAGGAACACGCCGAGGACATCGCATCCGGCACGGCGAGCGCCGCGGCCGGCGGGGTGGTGACGGTGCTCGCGATGCCCAACACGCAGCCGCCCACCGACAACCCGAGCATCCTCGGGTCACTGCTGCAGCGGGCGGCGCAGGAGGCCGTGGTGCCCACGGGGTTCATCCCGGCCATCACGGTGGGGCAGCAGGGCGACGCCCTCACCGAGCACGGCGACCTGGCGGAGGCCGGTGCGGCTGCACTGTCCGACGACGGCGTGCCGGTGGCGAGCGCCCTGGTGATGCGGCGGGCGCTTCAGTACCAGCGCGCCACCGGTCTGCTGTTCACCCTGCATGAAGAGGACATGAGCCTGTCGGGAGACGGCGTGATGCACGAGGGGGCGGTGTCGGCGCGGGTTGGACTGGCCGGGATCCCCGGTGTGTCCGAGGCCGTCCAGGTCGCCCGCGACTGCGCGCTCGCCGGCTACGAGGGCGCCCGCATCCACATCTGCCACGTCTCGGCGAGGGAGACGGTCGAGGAGATCCGGCGCGCGAAGGAGCGCGGGGTGCGCGTGACGGCCGAGGTGACGCCCCACCACCTGCTGCTCACCGAGGGCGTCATCGATGGCAACCCCGACCCGGCGCGCTTCAAGATGAATCCGCCCCTGCGCTCGGAGGACGACCGCGAGGCGTTGATCGAGGGGCTCGTCGACGGCACGATCGACTGCATTGCCACCGACCATGCGCCGCATCCGGCCGACGAGAAGGAGAACCCCTTCGCGGAGGCGCCCTTCGGGGTGATCGGGCTCGAGACGGCATTCGCGGCGTGCAACACCGAACTGGTGGAGGGCGGGCGCATGCCGCTCTCGGACCTCGTGCTGCGCATGAGCACCGTTCCGGCGCAGGTATTCGGGCTGCCGGTGCCCACCCTCGCCGAGGGCGCACCGGCCAACCTGGCGGTCGTCGACACCGCGGCCGTCGACCGCGTGGGGGAGCGGCCGTACGCCAGCAAGTCCATGAATGCGGCCTTCGCGGGGATGGATCTCACCGGGCGGGTCGTGATGACCATCGCCGGGGGGCAGGACGTCTACCGGAGGACCGCATGAGCGGCCGGCATCCGGCGATCGCGTCCCGGGAGGACACGGGACTCATCATCGTCGACGTCCAGGAGGCCTTCGCGCCCGTCATCGATGGGTTCGACGACCTGGTGTCGGCGTGTGGCCTGCTGGCCGAGGGATTCGGCGTGATGGGACGGCCCGTCATCAGCACGCGTCAGTACCCGAAGGGGCTCGGCGAGACGGTCCCCGGGGTCGCAGCACGGCTGCCCGGGGGTACCCCGGTGATCGACAAGACGCGCTTCTCGGCCTGTGGGGTTCAGGCCTTCGAGGAGGTGTACGACGACGCCCGGTGCGGCACCTGGGTGGTGTGCGGAATCGAGTCGCACGTGTGCGTGAACCAGACGGTGCATGACCTGCTGGCCCGGGGCGCCTCGGTGCACGTGCCGGCGGATGCGGTGAGTTCGCGGACCGCGGCCAACCGCCAGGCGGGGCTGGACAAGGTGGCGCGGGCCGGCGCGCACGTGACCACAGCGGAGATGGTGCTGTTCGAGATGCTCGGGCAGGCGGGTGGACCGGAATTCAAGGCGATATCGGGGTTGGTGCGATGAGCGGTGCGACGGGCGATGCGGTGATCGTTCTCGAGGACGGCATGGTGCTGCCGTGCCGCGCGGCGGGCGCGCGCGGGACGGCGCTCGGCGAGATGGTGTTCACCACCGGGATGAACGGCTACCAGGAGGCGGTCACCGACCCCTCGTACCTCGGCCAGGTGCTGGCCTTCAGCGCCCCGATGATCGGGAACTACGGGACGGGTGATCAGGCATGTGAGAGCGACCGCGTGTGGCCGTCCGCGGTCATCGCCACGCGCATCGGGGACAGCCCCGGGGTGGCGGGGGCGGTGGGGTTCCGCTCCTGGCTGACGGCGCAGGGCGTTGTCGCGGTGGAGGACGCCGACACCCGGCGCCTCGTGCGGCACCTGCGCGACCACGGCGCGATGCGGGGCGGTGTCAGCACGGAGGTCGGGGCCGAGGAACTGCTGGCGCTTGTGCGGGCGCACCCGGTGCTGGATGGTCGCGACCTGTCGCACGAGGCGGCGGGTCCTCGCCGGACGCTGGGCGATGACGGGCCGCGCATCGTGGCGGTCGACTGCGGCATGAAGGACGGGATCCTGCGTGGCCTCGCCGGGGCGGGAATGCGCGTGGAGGTGGTGCCGGCCGGCACGGGCGCCGAGGAGATCCTCGCCCTCGGCCCCGATGGCGTGTTCATCTCGAACGGCCCCGGCGACCCGGCCGCCTGCACACCGGTGATCCACGCCCTCTCCGGGGTACTCGGCCAGGTGCCCGTGTTCGGCATCTGCCTGGGGCACCAGTTGCTCTCCCACGCGCTGGGCCTGCGCACCGAGAAGCTGCCCTTCGGCCACCGGGGCGCCAACCACCCGGTGCAAAGGGCGGAGGACGGGGTGGTGGAGATCACTGTGCAGAACCACGGATACGCGGTGGTGGCGGACTCGCTCCCCGACGGGGTGGAGGTCACCCGCACCAGCCTGTTCGACGGCAGCGTCGAGGGCATCGCCGCTCCCGAGCTCAGGGCGGCGTCGGTGCAGTACCACCCGGAGGCGCGGCCCGGACCGCATGATGCCGCCTACCTGTTCGCCGCATTCCGGGAAAGGGTGGCCGCCTGATGCCTCGTCGCACGGATATCGAGACGATCATGGTGCTGGGCAGCGGGCCCATCGTCATCGGGCAGGCGGGCGAGTTCGACTACTCGGGTACGCAGGGGTGCCGCGCGCTGCGTGACGAGGGCTACCGGATCGTGCTGGTCAACTCGAACCCGGCCACGATCATGACGGACCCCGGGGTTGCCGACCGCACCTACGTGGAGCCGCTGGACGTGGCGGCGGCCGAGCGCATCATCGAGGCCGAGCGACCCGATGCGATCCTGCCGACCCTCGGGGGCCAGACGGCGCTGAACCTTGCGATCGACCTGTCCGAGGCGGGCGTGCTCGAGCGGCACGGCGTGGAGTTGATCGGCGCGGACGTGGACGTGATCCGTCGCGCCGAGGACCGCGACCTGTTCAAGGACCGCATGCGCGAGGTGGGTGTGCCGGTGCTCGAGAGCCGCATCGCCACCGATGCCGAGTCGGCCCGCGCGGCAGCCGAGGCCCTCGGCTACCCCATCATCCTCCGTCCGGCGTTCACTCTGGGCGGTGAAGGCGGAGGGGTCGCGCTGGACCCCGACGACCTCGAGCCCGTGGTGGCGAACGCCCTGGCCGCGAGCCCGATCTCGCAGGTGCTGATGGAGCGCTCGGTCATCGGATGGGACGAGATCGAGCTCGAGGTGGTGCGTGACCGCAACGACAACGCCGTCATCGTGTGCACCATCGAGAACCTCGACCCGATGGGCGTGCACACCGGGGACTCGGTGACCGTGGCCCCGGCCATGACGCTGGATGACCACGAGCAGCAGCTGCTCCGCGATGCCGCGATCCAGGTCGTGCGCGCAGTGGGCGTGGAGACCGGCGGCGCGAACGTGCAGTTCGCGCTGAACCGCGCGACGGGCGAGATGGTCGTGATCGAGATGAATCCCCGCGTGTCGCGCTCCTCCGCACTCGCCTCGAAGGCCACGGGGTTCCCCATTGCGCGGATCGCCGCGCGCCTTGCGGTGGGCTACACCCTCGATGAACTGCCGAACGACATCACCAAGGTGACGCCGGCATCGTTTGAGCCCACGCTCGACTACGTGGCCGTCAAGGTCCCGCGCTTCGCCTTCGAGAAGCTCACCGAGGCCCGCGTGCCGCTCTCCACCTACATGCAGAGCGTGGGGGAGGTGCTGTCACTCGGGCGTACGTTCGGGGAGGCGCTCGGCAAGGCGCTGTCGGCCCGTGAACTCGATGCCCGGCTGGACGAGCCCGCATCGTTGGCGGAGGCGCTGGAGCGGCTGGGGAAGCCCTCGTGGGACCGCTTCGACCTGATGATGTGGGCGGCCCGCCGCGGCGCGTCGGCAGAGGACCTCCACGCGGCCACCGGCGTGCACCGGTGGTTCACCGGCGAGATCGTGGCGCTTGCCACGGCGGGCGAGGCGCTGCCCGATCGCCTTGATGACATCGACCGCGACGCGATGCTGGGTGCCCGCCGCACCGGCCTGACCGATCGCGACATCGCCGCGCGCACGGGGACGACCGAGGCCGAGGTGGGGCGCCGCCGTCACGCGCTGGGCGTGGTGCCGTCGTACCGCGCGGTGGACACCTGCGCCGCGGAGTTCGCTGCCGTCACGCCGTACTACTACGGCACCTTTGGCACCGAGGGCGAGGCCACGCCGCTCGACCGGCCGTCCGTGGTGGTACTGGGGTCGGGGCCGAACCGCATCGGACAGGGCATCGAGTTCGACTACTGCTGCGTCCACGCCGCCCAGACGGCGCAGGAACTGGGCTACGCGGCGATCATGGTCAACTGCAACCCCGAGACGGTCTCCACCGATCACGGGGTGAGCGACCGGCTGTACATGGAGCCGGTGACACTCGATGCCGTGCTGGATATCTGCCGCGCGGAGAAGCCGGTGGGCGTCATCGCCCAGCTGGGCGGGCAGACGCCGCTGCGCCTGGCCGCGCCGCTCGAGGTCGAGGGCGTGCCGGTGCTGGGCACTCCGGCCGACCGCATCGACATGGCCGAGGACCGCGGACGTTTCGGCGCGCTGCTCGGCGACCTGGGCCTGAAGGCGCCGCCGTGGGCCATGGCCGAGGGCGAGGAGGACCTGCTGGCGGCGGCAGCGGAGGTGGGCTATCCGGCCCTCGTCCGGCCCAGCTACGTGTTGGGGGGGCGCGCCATGGCGATCGTGTCGGGCCCCGACGAATTGCGGGCGTGGATGGTGCGGGAGGACCCCCGCGGCCCCGTGATGGTCGACCGCTTCCTGGCCGGCGCGACCGAGATCGACGTGGATGCGCTGTCTGATGGCGCGTCCACGTGGATCGCGGGCGTGATGGAGCACGTGGAGGAGGCCGGGGTCCACTCCGGTGACTCCGCGTGCGTGCTCCCGCCCCAGGGGATCGGTCCCGACGCCGACGCGGACGTCCGTCGCCAGGCGGCGCTTCTCGCCGAGGCCATCGGCGTGCGCGGGCTGCTCAACGTGCAGTTCGCGCTGCGCGACGGCGTCGCATACGTGATCGAGGCCAACCCCCGGGCGTCGCGGACCGTGCCATTCGTGGCGAAGGCCACCGGCGTGCCGGTGGTGCGCCATGCGGTCAGGTTGATGC
>CAZPAT010000005.1:0-21821 GCA_964584485.1 uncultured Bifidobacterium sp. | reverse complement strand
CAGCCAGTCGCGGTCGCGCAGCCGGGTGCGGCCGGCAACGCGGATGCCGTTCACGAACGTGCCGTTGCGCGACAGGCCGTCATCCTCCACCGCCCACGCGCCGCCCAGCAACTGCAGGACGGCATGCACGCCGGAGACCCTTCCATCGAACGGCAGGGGCAGGTCGTTGTCCGGGTTGCGACCGAGCGTGAGGCGCTCGCGGCCCCCGAGCGACAGGAGCACGAACTCCCCGTCGCCGTCGCGCAGGTAGAGGAACGCGCTGCCCGCGCGCTCGGCGGCGATCACGGCCTTCGATTCGGCGACGCTCTCGGCCTTCGGATGTCGGGGTTCGGTCATCAGGCGCTGACCTCGCCACCCACCCTACCCCCCGAGCGCCGTCCGGGCGGCCGCGGCCAGCGCAGCCGCACTGGGGAACCGCGCCGCGGGGTCGCGTGCGAGCGCCCGCGCGATCACCGGGTCGAGGACCGGATACCCGGGCACGCCCGGCGGGGGCTCGGCCAACGCGGCGGCGAGCGCGGCGCCCACCGTGTCGCGTGCATGCGGCGCCGACCCCGTGAGCATCGCGAACAGCAGCGCGCCCAGGCCGTACACGTCCGCGGCCTGGCCCGTCTGCTCTCCCATGATCTGCTCGGGCGCCGCATATCCCGCCGTGCCCAGCACATCGCCGTGGGAGGAGATCGTCCCCTCCTGTGCGCTCCGCGCGATCCCGAAGTCGGTCAGGTACACGTGACCACCGGCGCCGCGATCGATCAGCACGTTCGCGGGCTTCACGTCGCGATGCACCAGGCCGCGGGCATGCGCGGCATCGAGCGCGGAGGCAACGGAATCGGTGATGCGAAGCGCCTCCGCGGCGTCACGGGGTCCGTCGTCGCGCAGCACGGTGGCCAGATCGCCACCATCCACCAGGCGCATCGCCATGAACAGCACCTCGTCATCGTCCCCGGTGGCGAACACCGGCAGCACGTTGGGGTGCTCCAGCTGCGCGGCCACCCGCGCCTCGCGCCGGAAGCGATCGCGGAATCCGGGGTCACCCGCCACATCGGGCGCCAGCACCTTCACCGCCACCACGCGCCCGGTGCGCACCTCCTCGGCCCGGTACACCACCCCGGCGGCACCGCGTCCCACCACCTCCGTCAGGTGGTAGCCGGGCGCGATGAGATCCGCGGCATCCTCACCGCCCACCTGCGTTCCATCCAGCACCTGCGCCACCGCCGCCTCGTCCGCGGCCGCGAAGCGTCGCCGGAGATCGCGGCGCTCGGCATCGGCCCGGAGGTATGCGACAACGAGCCACGTCGCGATGGATGCACCGAAGGCGATCAGCGGCGTGATCACCGGGATGATGACCCCGGCATCGAACGCCGACTGCGCGGTGATGAGGAAGGCCAGCAGCGCGGCGGCGCCGGCGGCGGCCGCCCATGCCTGCCGGCGCAGTGCGAGCCCCGCAGCGGGAATGACCGTGCCCATCACCACGATGAGCAGCACGTCCACCGGCCAGGGCGACTCCGACAGGAAGGCGCCATCCAGCGCGTTCTGGACGGCCTGGGCGTGCACCTCGGCGCCGGGCAGGGTGTCGTTGCCCGGGGCCGTGGTGGTCAGTCGATCGGCAGGGGCGGTGAGGTCGGTCCCCACCACCACGACCGCGCCACGCACCGCTGAGGCCGGAATCCGGCCCGCGAGCAGGTCGCCCACGGAGATGGTGCGGACCGTGCCGGCCGGTCCGGCGAAGTCGATCTTCGCGCCGCCGCTGAACATTGCGTCGGGCACGGCGGCGCCCGCGCGCTCCGCGGCCGCAACGGCGAAGGCGTCGAGCCCGCTCCAGCGGCCGGGGATGGTCGATACGGGCCAGTCGCGATTGGTCTCGAAGCCCGTGTACCCGGCGACTGCGCCGATCCGCTCCAGGTGGCGCCGGCCGCCGGGTAGCCACGCGAGGGTCTCCGTCTCCCCGCCCGGCGCGGCCTTGGTGGCGGCGAACACCACGTTGCCGGCACGCCGGGCGGCATCCGAAAGCGCCCGGTCATCAGCGGCACCGAACGCGGACGGCTCGGTGAAGGCGATGTCGTAGGCAATGGCCGCGGCACCGCGCGCACGCAGGGCATCGATGACCTCGGCATGCAGGGCGCGCGGCGGCGGCCACTGCTCGCCGAGCTCCTCGAGCGTGGCCTCGTCGAACACCGCCACCGCCACGTCGGGGACCGCGTTCGCACGCTCACCGCGCACCTGGAAGCGCCAGTGCTCGCTCTCGATCTCCACGCGCTGGACGGCCCCTGTTGACCACAGCACGAGCCCGGTCACGGGGGCCACGAGGAGGGCCAGCACCGTGAGGATGCGCCGGGTCACCGGGTGCGGACGATGTAGGCGCGCTTCGCGCGGAGGGTGACGGTGCGGCGGGTGTTGAGGTTGCGGACGCTCACGATGCCCCGGAACACCTTGACGCGGCTGTATCCGCAGGTGTCGCTCGCGCTCCACGACGTGCCGCGGGCGGTTCCGGTGATGTACCGCGAGCGGGTGCGCACCACGCCCCGCTTCCGGCGCTTCTTCGTCTTCGATACCGACACGCGCACGGTGCGCGACCGCGTGCGCGCCACCCGGGTGCGTCGGCCCGTCGCGGCCTCCGACTTCGATGCCCCGCACGCGAGCGGCTGCGAGAGGCGGATGTCGGTAAGCGTGGGCTTCCCCTTCCGGAAGTTCTGCTGGAAGGTGAACACCCCCCGGGAGACCACGACGTTGCGCGTGGGGCCAGCCGGACCGCCCTCCCGGATGCGGATCGCCACCACGCCTGAGCGCGTATCCACCTGGGATCCCACGGGCAGCCCCTCGAGGACGCCGCGCTCGAGCGACACGAAGTCATCGGTACCGGGGAGGCGCACGGTCACCGTGCCGCGCACCACGCGGGCCACGCCCTCACGGCCCACCTCGGGCTGCGGCGACGCGGCGGGGGATGGTGCGGGAGCACTCGCAGCGGGCGGCGCGGCCGGCGCGGGCACCACCGGGTCATCGGTGGCCGTGCCGAGCAGGCGCGCGACGAATGGCGCGGCCGACCCGGCGAAGGTGGAGAACGCACCGCCGGCGAGCACCCCGCCATCGCCCTGCACGGCCAGTGCCTCCACCGTGCCGTCGAAGCCGGTGCCGGAGGCGAAGGCGGTGTCGAGGCTGCCATCGGCGTTCAGGCGGGCGATGCGCGGGCGGCTCGTGCCGTCGTAGGACGTGAACTGGCCGCCCACGAGCACCTTGCCGTCCGGCTGAAGCGCGAGGGCCTCCACCGAGCCGTCGAAGCCGGCGCCGGAGGCGAAGGCGGTGTCGAGGCTGCCATCGGCGTTCAGGCGGGCGATGCGCGGGCGGCTCGTGCCGTCGTAGGACGTGAACTGGCCGCCCACGAGCACCTTGCCGTCCGGCTGAAGCGCGAGGGCCTCCACCGAGCCGTCGAACCCGGCGCCGGAGGCATATGACGGATCGACCGTCCCCGCCGCGTCGAACAATGCGATGCGACCGCGCGCAGTCGTCTGGGCCAGGGTGAACGCGCCTCCGGCGATCACGGCGCCGTCGGATCGGCGCACGACGGTGTTCACCTCCGGCACAGGGCCACCCACGTATCCGAACCAGCCCGTCTCCAGCGTGCCGTCGGCACGGATCTCCGCGATCCCGGTCTGCGAGATGCCCCCGTACGAGGTGAAGGCGCCGCCGAGCATCGCCCCGCCGGACGGGAGCGACACCACGGCGCGTGCGGCCACGCCACCGGTGCCGGCGCCGGAGTCGAAGCCGCTGTCCAGGGCTCCCCCTGCGCCGAACTCGGCCAGGCCACCACGGTTCTGCCCATCGGCCTTCGAGAAGGCACCCGCCGCCAGGATGTCGCCGCCCGCCCGGAGCGCCACGGCCTCCACCGGACCGTCCAACCCGCTGCCCGGGTCGAACGAGGCGTCGAGTGCGCCGGTCGGCATGAGCCGCGCGATGCGCGGACGGGGGGTGCCGTCGTATGCCGTGAAGGCACCGCCCACCACGATCCGCCCGTCGGGCTGGAGGGCAAGCGCGGTGACCGCGCCGTTGAGGCCGGCGCCCGTGGGGGAGAACGCGGCGTCACGCGTGCCCGCGGATGCGGCCAGCAGCGCGCCGGTCGATGCCGCCAGCCCCACGGCACCGGCGATGAGTGCGGCGGCGCGGCGCCGGGGCCGATTGGGCTGTGATGCGGGGTGCGTCATGCGCGGAGGATCGCCCGCGCGCGGGCGGAGCGGGTACACCCGCGGGGGTGGATGCCATCACCTGCCCCCCTGGGTCGGGAACGACTCTACGCGCGGGCGGCGCGGCACGGACCCGGCGGGGGTGTGCCGGGAACCACCCCCGCGGGTGATGGCACCACCATGTGGCCTCCATACGGTGAGGGCATGAGCGCAGCGCGCACCGTCATCGCATCACTCATCATGGCGGTCGCGCTGCCGGCCGCGGGCATGGCACTGGCTCCGCCATGGCCCACGGTGCCGGCTCCCCCCGCAACCCTGGCGGGGGGAGCCGGCCATCCGCACGACCATGGGGCGGCCCCCGACCGCACGGCGCCCCGCATCACCGGCATTCGGCTCACCCGCTCGGGTGCCCGATTGGTGGTGCGCATGCGGGTGTCCGAGCGCGCATTGGTGAGCGTGTACGCGCCCCGCCGCCTTGCGATGGAGTCGGTCGCCGCCGGCAGGGTCGTCATGGTGGTACCGGCAGGCGGCGCACGTACCGTGCGGATCCGCGTCCGTGATGGTTCCGGCAATCGAGCGGCCGCATCGGTGGCCCTCCGCACGCTGCGCTGAGACGCGGTTGACGGAGTCGTCTCCCCTGCGGTCGGGAGTTGCGGAGGAGCAGCCCACGGAACGACGAGGGGCGGGCCATCCGGCCCGCCCCTCGCGTGGTGCGGAACTGCTGAGCCGTGGGGCTCGGCCTACATCATCCCGCCCATGGCGCCCATGCCGCCCATGTTCTGCGGCGGAGCGCCCATCGGGCCCTCGTCGTCGGGCTTGTTCACCACGACGCACTCGGTGGTGATGATGTTCTTCGCAATCGACGCGGCGTTCTGCAGCGCCGAGCGCGTCACCATGGCAGGGTCGATGATGCCGGCGTCGACCAGGTCGATGTAGTCGCCCGTGTCGACGTTCAGGCCCTGGCCGTCCTTCAGCTCACGGACCTTGCCGACCACGATCGAGCCCTCGAGCCCGGCGTTGTCGGCCAGCTGGCGGAGGGGCTCCTCCAGCGCGCGGCGCACGATCTCCACGCCCGTCGCCTCGTCGCCCTTGGCCTTGACCTTCTCCAGAGCGGGAGCGGCGTTGACGAGCGCCACGCCACCGCCCGGCACGATGCCCTCCTCGAGGGCGGCGCGGGTGGCCTGCAGGGCGTCCTCGACGCGGTGCTTCTTCTCCTTCATCTCCGTCTCGGTGGCGGCGCCGACCTTCACAACCGCCACGCCACCGGCCATCTTCGCGAGGCGCTCCTGGAGCTTCTCGCGGTCGAAGTCGGAGTCGCTGTTCTCGATCTCGGTGCGGATCTGCTTGATCCGGCCCTTGATCTCGTTGGCGTCACCGGCGCCGTCGATGATGGTGGTGGTGTCCTTGCTCACCACGACCTTGCGGGCGCGGCCGAGCTGGGCCAGCTCGGTGTTCTCGAGCTTCAGGCCCATCTCCTCGGAGATCTGCTCGCCACCGGTGAGGATGGCGATGTCCTCCAGCATGCGCTTGCGGCGGTCGCCGAAGCCCGGGGCCTTCACGGCGATGCCGGTGAAGGTGCCGCGCAGCTTGTTCACGATGAGGGTGGCCAGGGCCTCGCCCTCGACGTCCTCGGCGATGATCAGAAGCGGCTTGCCGGTCTGGATGACCTTCTCGAGCAGCGGAAGGATGTCCTTGACATTCTGGATCTTGCCGCCGTGCGCCAGCACGTAGCAGTCCTCCAGCACGGCCTCCATGCGCTCCTGGTCGGTGACCATGTACGGCGACATGTAGCCGCGGTCGAACTGCATGCCCTCGGTGAACTCGAGCTCCATCCCGAAGGTCTGGCCCTCCTCGACGTTCACCACGCCGTCCTTGCCGACCTTCTCGATGGCGTCGGCGATGACATCACCGATCTCGCGGTCGCGCGCCGAGATGGTGGCGACGCGGGCGATCTCCTCCTTGCCGGAGATCTCGCGGCTCTGCTTGTGGATCTGGCCGACCACGTTGTCGACGGCGGTCTCGATGCCGCGCTTCAGGCCCATCGGGTTCGCGCCGGCGGCCACGTTCTTCAGGCCCTCGCGCACGATGGCCTGCGCCAGCAGGGTCGCCGTGGTGGTGCCGTCACCGGCAACGTCGTTGGTGGCGGTGGCCACCTCGCGCACCAGCTGGGCACCCTGGTTCTCGAACGGGTCCTCGATGTCGATCTCGCGGGCGATGGTCACGCCGTCATTCGTGATCGTGGGGGCGCCGAACATCTTGTCGATCACGACGTACCGGCCCTTGGGGCCCAGCGTGACCTTCACGGCGTCGGCGAGGATGTTCACGCCGCGCTCCAGCGAACGGCGGGCCTCCTCGTGGAACTTGATCTCCTTGGCCATTCTCTCTGCGTCCTTTCGGGTTCTCCGAGGTGCCTTACTTCTTGCCCTTCGCGGCCTTCTTGGGCGCGTCGAGCTTCGCGAGGATGTCGTGCTCGCTCAGCACGACCACGTCCTCGCCATCGATGTTCAGCTCGGTGCCCCCGTACTTGGAGTAGATGACGATGTCACCCACTGCGACGTCCGGGGCCACGCGCTCGCCGTCGGTCAGGCGGCCCGGGCCGACTGCGACGACGGTGCCGCGCTGCGGCTTCTCCTTGGCCGTGTCGGGAAGCACGATCCCGCTGGCCGTGACCTCCTCCGACTCGCCCGCGGTCACGATGACGCGGTCACCAAGCGGCGTGATGCTCATCTGTCCTCCATGTCGATGTCTGCGACTGCGGGGCGGTCTCCGTGGCACTCGCCCCGCATGAGTGCCACGCGGCACCGTAGGGCACCCCGCCCGGCTTGTCCAGCGTGAACGGTGGAACGGGTCAATTACCTGCAAATCCTGACCCTGATGTGAGCCGATGGCACTCACTCCACCATGTGCCACTGCCGTCGGCACCCCGATTGCACTGCCGCATCGCGTTTCGGGGCGGCCGACTGCCCCGTCCATCCGGTTAGGGTCTCCGACCGATGCGTATCGTGGATCGGGGAATCGACCGTCGCGAGTTCCTGGCCCTCGCGGGGGTCACGACGGCGAGCCTGTACCTGGCGGGCTGTGGGTTCTCGTCATCGTCCAACGCCCCCACCGAGATCCAGGCCCTCCGGTTCGTGACCGTGTCGTCCCTGCTCACGGGCTTCCCGGGGGACCTGCCCCGCGACCCGGCGCCGGCCTACTTCACGGCGCTCACCGCGCTCGGCCTGCAGTGCACGCCCGCGGAATTCCTCGATGCCGCCTACGGCCCGTACGGTGCCCCGCTGTCGATGGAGGACCTGCGCCAGCGCGGCGCCCTGGCCCTGCCTGGCGCCGATGAGTTCGTGCGCCAACTGAACGCGGCGTGGTGGAGCGGCATCGTTCCCACGCCCGACGGCGGCCAGCAGGTGGTCACCTTCGAGGACGCCCTTGCGTTCAAGGTGGTGCACCCCGCCACCGAGTGCCTGGGGGCCGTGGGATCGTGGTCGGGCCCGGGCGAGGGAGTGGCCTGAGGTGGCACGCGACGCGGACGTGATCGTGGTGGGCGCCGGAATCGCCGGCGCGATGGTGGCCAATGGCCTGGCGCGCGCAGGCGTGAGCGTGCTGCTGCTGGAGTCCGGCCCCGAGCAGGACCGCCAGGCGGCCGTCACCGACTACCGGCAATCGCCGGTGCGGGTGCCCGAGGCCGCATACCCGCCCGTGGAGTACGCCCCGCGCCCCACGGTGGCCGACCTGCGCGCCTACTACGTGCAGGGCGGACCGGATGAGTTCAAGAGCACCTACGAGCGGCGGTCGGGCGGCAGCACCTGGCATTGGCTGGGCACTGCGCTTCGCCTGGTGCCCAATGACTTCCGCATGCGCTCCACCTACGGCGTGGCGGTCGACTGGCCCATCTCGTACGACGACCTGGAGCCCTGGTACGCGAAGGCCGAGGATGCCATCGGCGTGGCGGGCCCCTCCGACGCCGGCCTCCTCATCTCGCCGCGGTCCGGTCCCTATCCCATGCCCGCGCTGCCGCAGTCGTACCTGGACGGCATCGTCGCCCGGGGCGCCGAGCGCCTCGGGCTGATCGTGGGCCCCACTCCCCAGGCCCGCAACTCGGTGCAGCGCGACGGGCGCCCCGCCTGCTGCGGGTCGTCATCGTGCGTGCCCATCTGCCCCATCGGTGCCAAGTACGACGCCACGGTGCACGTGAAGAAGGCCGTCACGGCCGGCGCGCGCCTGATCACCTCGGCCGTGGCGGTGGACGTGCAGGTGCAGCCCGGCGGCGCCCGGGTGACGTACCGACCCTCGGGCGGCGACCCCGTCACGATCACCTCGCGCACCGTGGTGCTTGCAGCGAATGCCATCGAGACCCCCAAGCTCATGCTCATGTCCACCAGCGACTCCCAGCCGCAGGGCCTCGGCAACGCGAACGACCAGGTGGGCCGGTACCTGATGGACCACCCAATCCAGCTGTCGTGGGCCGTGGCGCCCGAGCCCGTGTACCCCTACCGCGGGCCGGGATCCACCAGCGGTATCGACAGCGTGCGCGACGGGGCGTTCCGCTCATCACGCGGAGCCTTCCGCGTGGAGATCCAGAACCCGGGGTGGAGCTACCCGCTGGGCGACCCCTCGGCGCAGGCGCGCGAGTGGGCGGGCGACAACCCTCCCGGACCGCAGGCCTTCCGCCGCTTCCGCGCCAACCTGCTGCGCCAGGTGTGCCTGACCGGCGCGTCGGAGCCCATGCCCGACCCGGCCAACCGCGTGCGGCTGGCCGACGAGACGGACGCCATCGGCGTGCCCCGGCCGCTCCTGGACTTCCGCCCCGGCGAGTACTCCACCCGCAGCCGCGCCGAGGCGCGCCGGCTGTTCAGCCGCATCTTCCGCGCGATGGGGTGCACCCAGCAGTACCACCGCGACACGTACGAGGGCGCCGGCCACCTGATGGGGACCACCCGGATGGGCGACGACCCGCGCACGTCAGTGGTGGACGGCAACCTCCGCCTGCACGGGCATCGCAACTGCTTCGTGGTGGGCGCGGGGGCGTTCCCGACGGTGGGCACGGCCAACCCCACGCTCACCGTGGCGGCGTTGGCGCTCCGCGCCGTGGCCCCGATCCGGGCCTCGCTGTCTGAGTAGCGCCCAGCCCATTGGGAGGGGGCGCACGCTCCATCCGATGGGTACCGTGCCCGCATGAGGGTCAGGAATTCCCGGGGCGTAGCAGTTGGGCTTGCTGCGGCAGCCTGCCTGGTGATGACCGGACCCGCATCGGCCAGCGCACCGTCGGCCTCGGTCGTACCGATCTACCTCGCGCCGCAGCAGGATGGATCAACGCAGGGCGGGCACGTGTCGCCGGGATTCCGGACTGTCCTTGCGTACTCCGTCTACCACGACGACCCCGCGGGATCACCGGGCCCGATCGCCGTGAAGGTGGACGTCCCGGTGCCGGCCGACTTCGTGCGCTCGTACGCAGTGCTGCCGAATGCCGAGTCCACTCCCAACGCACGCTGGGCGTGCACGCCCTCCGGGCAGTCGGTGTCGTGCCAGCTCGTCGACACGAAGGGCGCGCCCTTCCCGCTCCCGGCGAGCGACCCGGCGCACCTCACCCTGGTCCTCGTGGGCGGGGATGCCCCGTCACCCGCGCCCGGCAGCGCCACGCCCCTCGGTGATGCAACGGTGACGGCCACGGTGGCCACGCCGGGCGGTGCCCTCACCGCCACCGCGAGCACTCCCCTTGAGTACGTCGCGGGTCCGCAACCCCCGCGGGTTGCCCTGCTGCAGAAGATGTCGCCGGGTAGTGACCGCACGGCAGCGGACGCCCGACGCGGATACAACATCCGCGCGAAGAACACGGGCGGCACGGCCATCACCCGCCAGGCGGGGCGCCAGCCCCTGGTCGTTCGGAACATCCTTCCCGCGATACCCATCCGCGGGGTGCGGATTGCCGGCACCGGCTGGCGCTGCTCCACCACGGGCCGTGGCACCTGTACCTATACACGCAGCCTCGCACCGGGCGAGATCACGCCGATCATCCGGGTGAGATGGCCCGTGCGCCTGGATGCCACCGGCATCCGCGCCGAGTGGACCGCGTCGGGGGAGGCGACCTACGCGGGCTCTGCGATCACCAACACTCCCCGCCCAGCGGGTACCGCCGCCACGGAGCTGCCCGACCCGGGGATCATGCCCTTCACCGGCCGCATGGCGATCCGGACGCCATCAACCACGGCGCGCCTGACGGTGCGCGCCACCGCCCCGCAGGGGCTCTCGGTGATCCCCGGCTCCGGTGGGCGGACCATCCGTGCCCACCTCATCAACACGGGGGCAAGCCCCGCGCCCGCGGTGGGCGTGCGGCTGGTGTCCCCGAAGGGCACGTCCGCCCGCGTCGCCACGCGGGGCTGGTCATGCGATGGCACCGGGTCGTCGTCGATCTGCCGCTCGTCGGGTGCCCTCGCTGCGGGACGCCAGCGAACGCTCGACATCCGCGTGAGCGCCCCCGCCGACCGGGCTGCGGGCAGGGGCTCACTGGTGATCCACCCCCTTGGCCGCAAGGACGTACGCAGGGGCGATTCGACGACGGTGCCCGTGGTCATCCACGACAGCGGGGATCCCCAGGGGACTCCGGAGCTGTGGTTCCGGCGGGGAGGCACGTGGACGCGGTGGACACACGGCGGGGTCACGCGCATTCCCGCCTATGACCCGTTCACCTATCAGGTACGCGTGGTCAACGAGGGCGGCGACGAGTTGCCCGCGGGCTCCGCGGTGACCGTGCGGCAGGCGATCACGAAGGCCATGACCGTGGAGCAGGTCACCTCTCCCACCGGGATGTCGTGCAGCACCGCGGGCGGCGCGCGCTGCACCCTCACCACCGGCAGCGCAGTGGCGCCCGGGGCGACGGTCGGCGTGATGCAGGTGACCATCCGGCCGTCCACGCCCACGACGCGGCCCGGGCTCGGCGACGTGCGCGTGACCATCGGCGGGCAGCGCGGCTACGAGGCCACGCCCATGCGGATCGAGGTGACCGACAACCCCAAGTCCATCGTCCCCTCGCAGCGCGTCACGCTCATTCCCACCGCGGGCGGCATAGGACGCCTGGTCCTGGCCGCGCGGAACGAAGCGCCCGTGGGCGTTACCCGTCTGGCGGCCACCGCGACCCTGCCCCGGGGAATCGCCGTCACCGGCTGGCGCGGCTCGGGCTGGGACTGCAGCAGCCGCGGTCGGCGCCTCGAGTGCGACTACGGCGTGACGGTCGGCGGCCGCGGACGGACCTCCGGACTCACGGTGGACCTCAAGGCCACGGGCGACCGCGCCGCACGCGACCGCATCACGTGGAACACCCACGCATACCGGGTTGACTCGGGGCGCCGGCAATCAGGCCTGGCCCGCGCCGTGATCCCCGTGCGCGGGCCCATCTCGGCGCGCGCCGCGGCAAACCCCGTCGTGCTCACCGCCCACCAGCACGCCCGCCGGGGTAGCAGGCTCGCTGCGCTCGATGGAAGCGGAAGCACCAGCAACGGGGTATCGCTCGACTACCGCTGGCGCCAGCGATGCACCACGGCGGATGACGCGGCGAACTGGGCTCCGTGCAAGGGCCAGGTGTCGCCCCGCGCGCGCGTGCTGCACCCGAATATCCCCGCGACCAAGGCGGTCATCCCGAAGGTGGACTCCCGCACACGCTTCGTGTTCGAGTTCACCGTCACCGATGGCAGCGCGACGAAGGCCCGCGTCGTCACCGTCACGGCCTTGGCCCCGTCGCAGCCCGGGCGCAGCGCGGGCAGCCGGACATCCGGGGCGTCGGAGAGCGCCGCCCGGCGCAAGGCGGAGGTACGTGCGGCGGCGCGCGCACGCTCACGGTCCCGCGCGGCAACGCTGGCCCGGCAGGCGTCCGCACGTCGGGCGCTGGCGAAGGAGCACGCGCGTGCTGCCCGGTCAGCGATCCGCGTGCGACCGACCGTGGCGATCGAGGGTGGCCCGGTCCTGACCGCATCGGCGGGTGGCGAAGTGACGCTGCAGGCCAGGCCCAGCGGGTCCTGGACGGGGAACGTTTCGTACCAGTGGTCCCAGACGAGCGGCCCGGCGGCACCCGTGGCAGTCCAGGGCAGTGCATCAACCCGAATCCGTGCACCTGCGGAGAACGCCGTGGTCACCTACTCGGTCACCGCGACGGACGACACCGGCGCCCGGGCCTCTGCCCAGGTCTCGGTGAGCACACACCTCTCGGGCCCCGCGGCATTCCAGTCACTGGCGGATCAGGCCGCGCGCGGGGGGAGCATCCGCCGCGACTTCGGCGACGGGATCACCATCACGTTCCCGAAGGTCACCCCCGGTGGGGGGCCGCCCGGGAGCTTCACCTTCTCGGGCGCCAGCGCAACCGTCGGGACATTCCGCATCACCGGGGTATCGGGGGTGGTGACCCCGCAGGCGATCACCCTGACCTCGGGCCGCATGTCGTTCCCCTCGGCGTGGCGGCTCGCGCCGGTATCGATTTCGACCTCCGCCCCCCTTGCGTTTGCCTTCACCGGGAATTCCGTGCGGGTGACCGGCCAGGTGGTGGCCCAGAACGCGTTTGGGCTGCTCCCGCTGCCGACCGGGTGGTCGGGTGCCACCACCCTGACCTTCGCCGGGGACTCCCTCACCCTCGAGGCGCTGGCAAAGGGCGATGGCGACGGAACCGTCCGGCTGGCCGGCACGTTCGACTCCTCTGGCGACTACTCGGCCGAGGTGAAGGCGTACCGGCTGCTGGCGATCGGCAGCGAGAAGGTTGATCTCGAGGGCTCCATCGCAAACGACGGCGGTACGGTCACCGCGCAGATCACCGGGTCGCTGGCGTCGCCGGTGACCCTGGAGCCGGGGGTGTCGGTCACATCACTGACCGCCACATGGAACCCCACCGCAGCGGATGATGCACCGTCCCTCACCGGGTCGGGCTCGATCGCCATCGCCAGTGGATCTGCCGAGCCACTCACCCTCACCGCCAACCTCTCGTACACGAGCCGCATCACGTGGTCGCTTGGCGTGACGGCGTCCGGGGGTCCGGCATGGACGCCGCTGCCCGGCCTGCAACTGACCCCGTCGGACTTCAGCGGATCGGTGGGCCAGAAGAGCGGATCGTGGAACTGGAACCTGGATGCCGATGTGCCGTCGTGGCGGGTATCGGGCGCCCTCACCCTCCAGGACCTGGACATCGGCCTGTCAGACAGGTGCAGCGGCACCGATCCCCCATGCCCCGATGCCAGCATGTTCCTCACGGTGTCCACCCAGGCACTGCTCACCCCTCCCACGGGCGACGGCTTCACCGCGAACGCGAAGGCGGTTCTGGGCCTGGGCGGCGGCGGGGGGTTTGCCCTCTCGGCATCCGCAGGCGACATCACCGTGGCCCCAGGGGTGACCATCGATAGCCCGTCCTTCGCGGTGACCTACGGAATGCCCGAGGACTCCATCCCCGCGCGCATCGGGGCACCGTCATTCACCGGGGAGTCCGAGAACGGGTTCGCGATGGTCCTCGCCGGGGGCCTTACCGTTCCGGGCCTCGGGAACTTCGCCGAGGTCGCGGCGAACATCACCTCGCAGGGCTGGACGCTCGGCGGCTTTGATCCGAACGGCGTGTCGCTCGGTGCGGGGAACGGCTCCCAGAGCTCCGCGTACTTCGGCTGGTCGAGCTTCGCGACCACCATGACCGCCGACATCCCGGGCTTCGGCACGCAGCAGCTGCAGCTGACGCCCGGGACGTTCGGGGTGACGGGCGGGTTCTCGGTGCCGTCGTGGTTCGGGAAGCTCACGGGCAGCACGCCGCCCACGGTCCTCGGCACGGTGCAGTTCACGCCGTCCAACGGCTGGTTCACGGCCGACATCGCGATCGGGGGCAACTTCCGCCTGCCGGGCGGCGGATCGAAGATGGATGCCGTTGGACTGGCCTTCGAGATCCAGAACAACGCCGAGGGCCTCACGATGTCGGTCACCGGCACCGTGACCCTCGGCGTGACCGGCATGAACGGGCAGGCGCAAAGCGCACCCGAGCTCGAGATGTCGCTGGGATACGACGTGGAGACCACCAATGTGGAGGCCTCCCTGACGTTCGTGGACCCGGCGGGCTGGCGCGATGCCTTCGGGGTGAGCGGCCTGGTGATCGACGAGGCCTCGTTCACGTTCATGTGGAACCTGGCCACCGAACTGCCGGGCCTGAAGCTGCTGGCGAGTGGTGACCTGCCGTCGAGCCTGGCCGGACCCTTCCAGGTGCCCGGCCAGGGCATCCCCATCGTGGTGGGCGCCGAGCTGTCCGACACCAACCCGTGCGTGGAGGTGCAGGTGGGCAGCAGCACCGGCACCCAGCCGGTGCTGCAGATGGACGGCGGCGTCGTCACGGCCAACTACTTCGAGTTCATCGTTGCGCCCACGGGCTGCCAGCTGGCACCCAACGTGCCGGCGATCCCTGCCGGGTTCCAACTGGCGTTCGACGGCGCGGTACTCGGCACCACGGTGGATGTGTCGGCGGCGCTCACGCTGGAGCCCACCACCTTCAAGGGCACCGTGGACATCGGGGCCTTCGGCTTCGGCGGCCTGCAGTTCGAGCAGACGAAGGTCTCGGTGTTCCTGGATGAGTCACAGGGCGTGAACGACGTCTCGTTCTCCGGCGGCTTCTCGATCTTCGGTAACACCATCGACGTGGCGGGGTCGCTGGACCAGAACGGCGACACCACCACTGGGGCGCTGTCGGTATCGCAGGCGGGCTCCATCGACGTGGATGGCTTCCGCCTCACCAACATGAGCTTCGGCGCCCAGGTGACCTTCGGTCCGGGCGTGGAGGATGTGTCGGTATCCGCATCCGGCCAGGTCGACATCCTGGGCGTGGACGTGGACGTGGAGAAGTTCGACGTCACGATCGACAACGGCGTGGTGGAGGAGGTCGAGTTCGATATCGACGCCTCCGTGGACATCGCGAACACCGCGAACGCCAATGGCCGCTTCAACATGCACTACGCCGAGAGCACCGGGCAGTTCGACCTCGACGCGGCGGTGGTGCTGACCACCCGCGCCGGGTTCGCCATCGGCTCGAAGCAGCAGCCCGCCACACTCGACATCTCGCCCCAGTGCGTGGCCTTCGAGGGCTCGCTGGAGGTGGCGGAGGTCTTCAACGCCAACCTGGCAGGCACCATCGTCTACAAGGATGGGTGCGCCGAGCCGGTCACCAACGCCCAGGGCCAGCAGGTGACGGGCGCGCCGGGTGACTTCAGCTTCTCCGCCACCAACGTGGGCCTCACCATCGGCGTGTTCGATGCCACCGGATCGGTATCGGTGGGCGACGTGGGTGGCTCGGGCTACGCGAACCTGGCGACCGACCTCAAGTTGTCCCCGCAGTCGTCCAAGGACGAGGTGTCGATCGCCGGCGCGTTCGAGAGCAACGGGAACTTCTCGTTCACGGGTCAGGGCGTTCTCGACATCGCCGGATTCGATCTTGACATGCAGGTGACCGCGTCGAAGCAGGGGGCCGACGTGAGCGTCGCCGGCGCCGCCGACCTGGCGCTGGGTGGGACCACCGTCGCCCTCTCGGGAGCCTTCGGCGAGGATGGCGGGGCGCCCACCACGAAGTTGTCGGCCTCCGTGACGGGACTGAACCTCGGCGGCTTCGATGTGGGCAACGCCACGGTCACGCTTCTGCAGACCCCGCAGGAGATGGGCCTGTCGGCCGACATCGCCATGTCGGTCGGTGCGCCCGAGGCAACGGTGTCGGCCAACGGAACCGTGTCATTCGTGGAGTCGCTCTCCGGCGGCGCACCGCTCTTCCACGGCTCGCTGGACGGCGGGCTCAGCATCCCCGCGCTGGGCGGCCTGGGAGCGAGCCTCACGGCCACCTTCAACGACTGCGCGAATACGGACTGCACGCAGCCGGGGCCGGCCAGCCTCACAATGGATGGCAGCCTCAGCGCAGGCGGGTTCTCATTCGACATCGACACGAGCGTGTCGACCACCGGGGCATTCAGCGCATCGGCTGACTCGAAGGGCCAGGCCTGCACGGGAACCGCCAACCTCGGCGTGGTGGAACTGAACGCGTGCTTCGGATACACGATCTCGCTGTTCGTGGGAAGCAGCGCCCCGTACGGCAGCCTGGGGACATCGGCCTACGCCGACGTGCAGGAGCGCAACTGGAGCAAGTCGGGACCGTGGTGGAAGGTGTGGTCCGGCTGGGGATGGAGCAGTTGGCACGACCTCGACGTGGGAGTCGGCGCGAACGTGCAGCTGGACCCGTTCAAGGTATGCGTGGACGTGCTGGGCGCCGACCTCTGCGCCTAGGCGCGCGGCAGGGTCACCACGGCCCGCAGGCCGCGACCCCCCGAACCCTCCTCCAGCCCCACGCTGCCCCCCGCTCCCTCGACCAGCCGGCGCACGATGGCCAGCCCCAGGCCGGTGCCGCCTCCGGGTGCCGAGGTGGTCGCGCGCCAGAAGCGATCGAATGCATGCGCTCGCTCCTCCGGGGACATGCCCGGGCCGGTATCGGTGACCGACACGCGCACCATCCCATCGACCAGTGCGGCCCCGACCACGACCTCGGGAGCGCCCACCGCCACCGCGTTGTCCACCAGGTTGTCGACCACCTGCTCCAGCATCCCGTCGGGCAACCGCGACGTGAGCCCCGGCTCCACCTGGGCTGTGACCGCCACCCCGTCCTCGGCGGCCAGGTCCTGCCAGGCCACGGCGCGATCGCCCACCAGGGCCGACACGTCCACGCGCACCGGCTCCTGCTCCCCGCGCTCCGCGCGCGCGAGCGCCAGCAGGCTGTCCACCATCCGCGCAAGGCGGTCCACCTCGTCCACGGCGGCGTCGGCATCAGCCTGTCCGGCGGCGCCCGCGGCCGCGCCCAGGTTCTCGATGCGCAGGCGCATGGCGGTGAGGGGCGTGCGCAGTTGATGCGAGGCATCGGCGACGAATGCCTCCTGTGCACCCACCAGCTGCTCCACCTGCCCCACCATCGCGTTGAAGCGATGTGCGAGGGCGCGGACCTCCGGCGGGCCCTGATCCTCCACCGCACGCACCGTGAGGTCCCCGGCGCCCACGCGGTCGGCCGCCTGCTCCAGGCGTGACAGCGGCCGCGCCACCCAGCGCGCGATGAGCCAGCCGATGGCTGCCACGGCCAGGAGGGTGACGACGCCCACGGCGGCCAGCAGCCACCAGTACCGCGTGGCGGCCTCGGTCACCTCGGACGCCGGGTAGGTGACGCGAACGGTGCCGTACACGGTGCCCCCGGCAGCCACCGGGACCGCCACGTACAGCAGCTCGGTGCCGAGGGTCTGGGAGTACCGGCTGCCCGTGGCCACCCGGCCACCCAGCGCGGTTCCCACCTCGGGGCGCGTGCGCAGCGACCTCTCGCCCGGCGCGGGCGGGTCGGTGTCCAGCAGCACCGACCCCTCGGCGTTCGTGACCGCCACGCGGGCGCCGGTGTCGTCGGCGTACGCGGTGCCCACGCGGGCTACCTGGGCGTCGCGCGCGGCGCTGGGCGCGCGCAGGTCGTCCTGTACCAGCGAGGCCAGCACCGCGGCGTCGCGCTCCATGCGCAGCAGCAGGTCCTGCTCCACGTTGTGCCGATGCGTGATGCCCAAGGGCACCATGAGCACCACCAGCACAACTGCCGTGAGCGCCAGGTAGCCCGCGACCAGGCGCCGGGTCATGCCTCCGGTACCGCCAGCCGGAAGCCCACCCCGCGCACGGTCTCCACCCAGGCCGGGTCGCCCAGCTTGCGTCGCAGCGACGACACGTGGACGTCGATGGCCTTGGTCTGCACCGCCCACGTGGTGCCCCAGAGGCGCCGGAGGATGTCGTCGCGACTCACCACCGCGCCGGGGTCCTGCATGAGCATGGCGAGGATGTCGAACTCCCGCGGCGTGAGGTGGAGGTCGTCATCCCCCTGCGTGACCCGGCGGGTGCGAAGACTCATGGTGAGCGGCCCGGCCACCAGGTCGTCGGCCGGCTCGGCGGGGTCCCGGGCATCGCCCACCCGGCGCATCACCGCGTTGATGCGGGCGATCAGCTCCCGCAGGCCGAAAGGCTTCACCACGTAGTCGTCGGCGCCGATCTCCAGGCCCACCACGCGATCGACCTCCTCGCCCCGGGCCGTCACCATGATGATGGGCACCCGGCTTCGCGTGCGCATCTCGCGCGCCACCGCGTAGCCATCCATGTCGGGCAGGCGCAGGTCCAGCAGAACGAGGTCGGGTTCGGGAGCACTGAGCGCATCGGCGGCCGTGGCCACCCGCTCCACCTCGAACCCCTCGCGACGCAGGCCGTCCGCGAGCGGGATGGCGATGGCGTCCTCGTCCTCCACCACGAGCAATCTCATGCGCCAAGTATCCCTGCCGGGCGCGCGATGCGCGTCGCCTTGGACGTTTCCTTACGAAAGGCAGGATGGTTCCGGGCCAAGGCGTGGAGAGCGCGCAATCGCCGGTTCCTTACCTTCAGGGCATGAATAAGCGCGGAGTAATCATCACAAGCACGCTCTTCGGGCTCTTCGCCCTCTTCTTCGGCGTCCTCGGAGTACGTGCACTCACATTGGGGCCCGACCCCGCCCGGCCGACGGCGGCAGAGATGTCGGCGCGCACGGCCGCGGCCGACCGCATGGAACAGCAGATCGCCGCGACGCGGGCGAACACCCCGCCGGACCTGCCGGCCGTGCCGCAGCGCATGCCGATGCCGGCGGCCACCCCGGCATCGGCGGCCCCGGTACAGGCGGCCGCAGCCCGGTCATCCGCCGCACCACCTGTGTCCAGGGCTCCGGCCCGGGAACGGGACGACGACCATGAGTACGAGGGCGAGCGCGGGTACGACCACGACGACGACCATGACGAGGACCACGAGGAGGGCGACGACGATGACGACTGATCAGAGCCGCCGCCGCGTCAAGCTGGCTGCCGTCACCGGCACGATGATCGTGGGTGCAGGGGCAGCGGTTGCCATCGGTGCCAACCCGTTCCCCGCGGCAGACCGGCCGAAGGATGCCGATGTACTCGCCCTGGAGGCACGCGAGCAGGCCCTGGCCCGCGATGCGCGCCGCGTGAACGCCATCAACGCCGAGCGGTGGGCGAGCTACCGGACCGACCTTGCGGCACGGAAGCGCCAGATCGCCCAGGTGAACGCCGCGAACGAGAGGGTGCGCGCCGCAATCGCGGCACGGGGTCAGTCACCCTCCCCCTCGTATTCGGGCGGTTCATCCGCCTCGGGGTCGGCATCCACCTCGGCGCCCGCCGCCACGTATGTCCCGCCGGCGGCTCCCGTTGCCCGATCGAGTTCGTCGTGATGATGCGACGCGAGTTCCGGGCCATGGGTACCGACGCCGTGCTGGTGCTCGACGACGCCGGATGCGAGGGCACCGAGGCCGCGGTGGCCCTGGACGGCGCCGAGCAGGAGGTGCGACGCATCGAGGCGATCGCGAGCCGCTTCGACCCGGACTCCGAACTGATGCGACTGAACGCCGCGGGATCGGCGCGGGTGACGACCGATCTGTTCCGGCTCATCACCGCGGCCCTTGCCATGCGCGAGGCCACCGGGGGACGGTTCGACCCCACGGTGCACGCGGCGATGATGTCGGCCGGGTACGACCGGACGCTTGACGAGCTCCCCGACCACGCCGACGCGGCGGGGCCCCCACGCCCCGGCGGCGGCGGCGTACGGACGGATGTGACCTCGGGCACGGTGACCCTTGCCCCGGGCGTGGCGCTGGATCTCGGCGGCATCGCCAAGGGGTGGGCCGCCGACCGTGTGGCCGACATGCTGGGCGTGCTCGGTCCCTGCCTCGTGAGCATGGGCGGCGACATGACCATTCGCGGGCTTCACCAGGGCGAACCCTGGCCCGTGGAGGTGATGCACGGAGACGTGGCACGCACCATCGGACTGTCCCGCGGGGGGATGGCGACGTCGGGCACCGACCGGCGCAGGTGGCAGCGGGCCGGGACCGCCATGCACCACGTGATCGATCCGGCAACGGGGCGTCCGAGCACCACCGACCTCACCCGGGTGACCACCGTGGGGGATGACGCCGCAACGGCCGAGGCATGGGCCACCGCGCTGCTGCTTGCGGGCCGCCACGGCGCCCGCAGGGAGGCCCACGAGCGCGGCATCACCGCCGTGCTCGTGGGCGCGGACGGATCGACCACGACGACCGGGAGCCTCGCATGAACATCGTCGCGAACATCGCCGAGGTGCCGTTCTGGTGGCTGATGGCCCGCGTCACGGGGATCGTGGGCTACGTGCTGATCGTCGCTTCGATGGTGTCGGGAGTCGTCCTGCACACCCGCCTGGTGCAACGGCTGGCCTCGCCCGTGGCGCGCATGGAGTGGCACCGCATCCTGGCCGTCCTGGGCCTGGCGCTGGTGGCGCTGCACGGCGTGGCGCTGGTGATGGACAACTACGTCACCATCACGTGGCTGGACCTCGTGACGCCTGGCGGCACCGAGTACCGGCCCCTGTGGGTATCGGTGGGCGTGCTGTCGATGTGGCTGATGGTGATCGTCTCCCTCACCGCCATGTGGCGCAAGCACCTGGGCGCCAGCTTCTGGAAGGCGGTGCACCTGGCCTCGTACGGCGTGTTCGCCACGGCTACCGTGCATGGGGTGATGGCAGGAACCGACAGCAACCAGCCCTGGATGCTGGGCATCTACGTGGCGTCCACGGGCCTGATGGCAGGCGTCGCCGCACGTCGCCTCATCGCGGGTCCCAACGCGCCACTCCGTCGCCGACGGGCGGCGGCCTCATGAGGGTGCCGCCCTGGGCCCGATGGGCCCTTGCCGCGGTGCTGGTGCTGGGCGTGACCGCCGCGGGACTGGCGGCCAACCTGGCCCTGCTCGACAGCACCACCGACGACGTGCGACTGGGCACCCTCAGCGCGGGGAGCCTGGCGCAGCAGGGCACTGCGAGCGGTAGCGGGGCAACGACCGCCCCGCAGACGCCCGTGCAGCGGGTGGACCCTGCCCCCGGCGCAGCCGACGACCGCCGCGCCGACGACACCCCGGGCGGGGACGACCGCGGCGGCAGCCGGGCAGACGACGACCGGGCGGACGATCGCAACCGGGACGATCGGCGCGCGGACGATGACGGCCGCGGTGATGACCGCGACGACGACGATCATGACGATGACGACGACTGAGCGTCGCCCTCAGGCGGCCGAGAGCACCACCGGGGCCTGAGGCGCACCGAGCACCACGGCCAGAACGTGCCCGGCATCGATGCCCGAGGGGTCGACGCCGGGGTCGGACGCCATCGCGCGCAGGGCGTCCTCGGCTTCGGGGGCGATCCCCCACATCACCAGGTCGTCCTGGTGAAGTACCACGCCCTCGCACGCCAGGTGGACCAGCAGGCCATCGCGCGGAGCGGTTCTCGCCATCTGTGCCGCACGCGTGAGCATCACCACCTCGCGGGCGAGCGCCTGGCGCTCGCGAGGTGCCGGCTCGCTCCGGGCAGCCCGGGCGCGATCGCGTGCGAGGGCGTCGACCTCATCAGCGATTCGCGTCCATGCCGGGCACATGAGGGGTGCCTCCTCCGAGCTGCCGGATACGCCGGAACCTACGCCCCGGGGCCGCGGGTCGCGGTGGTGCACGCACCAGCATGAGGCCTCCGGATGCAGGGGAAAATGCGCTCTCAGCGCACAAATGCGCGTGCGTCCTGTCACGTAGAGTCACACCACGGTGCGTAAGG
>CAZPAT010000004.1:20498-22205 GCA_964584485.1 uncultured Bifidobacterium sp. | reverse complement strand
GCGTCCACGCCGTTCAGGCGCTGGTACCCGGGCTTGAGGTCGATCTCCTCGTAGTCATCAATGCCATCGCCGGGAACGTTCTCGTGGAAGTACTTGCGATCGACGTCGAGGTACACGCCCCCCACCTGGTCCACCAGCTTCTCGAAGCCGTCGAAGTCGATGTTGACGAAGTAGTTGATCGGCTGGCCGGTCAGCGCCTTGATGGTCTCGATGGTCTTCGCCGGTCCGCCCATCGAGAACGCCGCGTTGATCTTGTTGGTGCCGCCACCGGGGATGTTCACGTACAGGTCACGCGGGAACGACAGCATCGATATGAAGCCCTTGTCACCGTCCATCCGCAGGAGGATCAGCGAATCGGACCGGCCGGGGTCGCCCGCGCCCTCCGCGCCCGCGCGCTTGTCGGAGCCGATCAGGAGGATGTTCACCGGACGTCCGGGCACGTCCGGGTCCACGGCCTTCTGGGCCTCCTGCACCAGCGCGGTGTCGGGGCTCGCCTTGTCGAGGGTGTTGTCGAGCAGCTGGTAGCTGGCCACGGCCAGGCCGGCGCCGGCGCCCACCACCAGGAATGCCAGCCACATGAACACCAATGGCCAGCGGCGGCGGCGGCGCGGCACGCGATACCAGCGCGCCGGACGCTCGGCGTCGTCCAGTTCCACGTCGGGGCCGGGAGGCGTGCCCTGGTCGTCGCTCACGCCCGCGCCTCCGCTCCGCCGGTCATGCCCGCACCCGCGGGCGCCGCCGTGGCGGCGCACTGCGCGAACTCCCGGATGGCCTGCCGGTAGGCCATCAGGCTGGGGATCTCCACGTACTCATCCGGACCATGATGCCCCGCGCCGCGGGGGCCGAACTCCACTGCGGGTACGCCCACCTTCAGGAATGCCACGGCATCCGATGCGCCGTCGCGGCCCACCGATGTGGCCGAGGAGTCATGGCGCGACGCGCACTCCACCAGCGCGGCCACCAGCGGGTGCTCCGGATCGGTGTCGGCCGGTGGGCGGGCGATCGCCACCTCCACCGATGCCGCACCCACGTCGCGGGCCTGCCGCAGGATCTCGTCGGGGTCCTGCCCCGGCAGGTAGCGCACGTCCACGTGCATCAGGCAGTGGTCGGGCACCTTGTTCACCGCGTCCCCGCCCTCGATGCGCCCCAGGTTCACCGACGGGCGCGCGAACAGGCGCGTGGATGCCCGCGTGAAGGGAAGCGACTCCAGGCGCCGGTACACCTCCAGCGCGCGCACGATGGCGTTGTCGCCCAGCCACGGCGTGGACCCGTGCGCGGAGCGGCCCTCCACGCGCACCTCCAGGATCATCACGCCCTTCGCCTGCACCCCCACCTGCATGTCGGTGGGCTCGCCGCACACCACGATGTCCGCGCGCATGCCGCGGTCCACCAGCATCTCCGTGGCGTTCGGCCCTGGCTGAGTGCGCTCCTCGTCCGGCACGATCACCAGGTCCACCTGCACGCCGTCGGGCGGCGCCGCGGCCAGGTCGGAAGTGGCGAGCATCATCGCGCCGAGGGCGGCCTTCATGTCGTACGCGCCCCGCCCGATCAGCCGATCGCCGTCGATTCTGGGAGAGAACTGCCCGCGGTTGCCCGGCACGACATCCATGTGTCCGTTCAGGATCAGCCTGACGGGCCCGGTGCCGGCGGTTGCCACCAGGACCTCGCGGTCCCCCAGGTCGTGTCGGCGGAGATCGACGCCCCTGC
>CAZPAT010000004.1:0-20398 GCA_964584485.1 uncultured Bifidobacterium sp. | reverse complement strand
AACACGAACATGCCCACCAGCAGGCGCCGTGCCGCGGCGTCGCCTGCCGCGTAGGTGAGTGCCGTCCGGAGCCGCTCCGGCACCTTGCTGCCCTGCTGCACGTGCGGAGCCGCGACAAGCGCCACCACCAACGCGAGGAACGAGCAGGCGTTCAGCAGGAAGCACCATGTGGCACCGGCGAACGCCAGGGTCACCCCGCCCAGCAGGGGCCCGATGGCGCGGGCCACGTTGATGCCCGCCGCATTCAGCGCCACCGCCTCCTGCAGGCGGGCGGTGGGCACCAGCGCCGGCACGAGGGCGAGCACCGACGGCAGCCCGATGGCGAATGCCGCGCCCATCACCGTGGTGGCCGCGAATATCGCGCCCACGGACAGATGCCCCGTGGCGGCCAGTACGCCCAGCGCCACCGCCCCCAGCGCCTCGATCGAGAAGGTCGTGATGCCCACCCGGCGCCAGTCGTGGCGATCGGCGATCTTGCCGCCCCACGCCGACAGCACGAACGCCGGCGCGCGATAGGCCAGGGCCAGCAGGCCCACCATGGTGGCGCTGCCGGTGATCTGCAGCACCAGCCATCCCGCGGCAACGGCCTGAAACCAGGTGCCGCCGTTCGACAGCACGCTGCCGGCCCACACGTTGCGGAAGGCCGGGACGCGCAGCACGGCGGGTATTCCGAGGGCTCCGGCCACGGACGAACGCTAACCGAGCCCGGGCATCCGGCGGGCAGGGCCCGTGACGGGCTCGGGAAAAGGCGCGACCGCCGCATCGCGACGGTTCCCGTCGCGGGCGGAGTGCTGCGGTATTCCCTCCGCCCATCACGGCCCCCCCGCCGGGTGCACAGACGCGGATGGGAAGTCCCCCGGAACGCTGCGAGGGGCCCTCTCGGGCCCCTCGCGCGATTCCCACGTTATCGCCCTGCGGGCTGTACGAAAGACCGGTTTCTAGATAAGTCCCAGATCCTTTACAGCCTGGCGCTCCTCCTCGAGCTCGGCCACCGAGCGCTCGATGCGGGGCTTCGAGAACTCATCCAGGTCGATGCCCTCCACCACGCTCCACTCGCCGCCCGCGCAGGTGCACGGCAGGCCCACGATCAGCCCCTCGGGAGTGCCGTACTGGCCGGTCGACGGCACGCCCATCGACACCCAGTCACCCGCGGGGGTGCCCAGCACCCAGTCGCGCATGTGGTCGATGGCGGCGTTGGCCGCGGAGGCCACCGATGACCCGCCGCGGGCCTCGATGATGGCGGCGCCACGGGTCTGAACCGTGGGGATGAAGGTATCGGCCACCCAGGCCTCGTCCGAGATGGCGTCCCATGCGCTCTTCCCGGCGACCTTCGCGTGCACCACGTCGGGGTACTGCGTGGCCGAGTGGTTGCCCCAGATCGTCATGTTGGTGACCTCGGCCACCTGCACGCCGGTCCTCTGGGCCACCTGCGTCATGGCGCGGTTGTGATCCAGGCGCATCATCGCGGTGAAGCGCTCGTTGGGGACGTCGGGCGCGCTGTTCATGGCGATGAGCGCGTTGGTGTTGGCCGGGTTGCCCACCACCAGCACCTTGACGTCGTCGGCTGCGCGGTCGTTGATCGCCTTCCCCTGCACGGTGAAGATGGCGCCGTTGGCCTCCAGCAGGTCACCGCGCTCCATCCCCTTGGTGCGCGGGCGCGCACCCACCAGCAGGCAGACGTTGGCGCCGTCGAACGCCTCGTTCGGGTCATCGGTGCCCATCCAGCCGGACAGCAGCGGGAATGCGCAGTCGTCGAGCTCCATGCCGACGCCATCCAGGGCGCCGCGGGCCTGCGGAATCTCGAGCATGCGGAGCTCGACGGGCGTGTCGGGGCCCAGCAGCTGACCGCTGGCGATCCGGAACAGGAGCGCGTAGCCGATCTGGCCGGCGGCTCCGGTGACGACGACGCGGACGGGACTTGCCAATGGATTCCTCCGTATTAGGAGGCGGCCTTGTCGACCACCTTGAGACGGTTCTCCGCGCGGCGGAGCGCGGCCGTGGCGGCAGCCAGGGCCGCCTCGTCGTCGCCCGCGGCCTCGACGGCCTCCTGGGCGGCGCTCAGGGCCAGCTCGGCGCGGGCCCGGTCGATGTCGCCGGCCAGCTCGGCCTGCTCCACCATGATCAGCACGCGGTCATCCTCGACCGCGATGTACCCCTCGGTGGTCGCCATGACCACCTCGGAGTCATCCAGCATCTTGATCCGGGTGCTGCCCGGTCGCAGCGCCGCGATGAGCGGCACGTGGCGCGGGAGGATTCCCACCTCGCCGCCCACGCTGGGCGCCACCACCATGGCGGCGACGCCGTCGTGCACGACGCCCTCGGGCGTGAGCACCTGCACGCCAACGCGCTTCTGCTCGGGCGAGCCCGTGCTCACGCGGCGGCCTTCGCCATCTCGGCACCCTTGGCGACGGCGTCCTCGATGGTGCCCACCAGCAGGAAGGCACCCTCGGGGAGATCGTCATGCTTGCCGTCGATGATCTCCTGGAAGCCGCGGACGGTGTCGCGCAGGCTCACGTAGGCACCCGGGGTGCCGGTGAAGGCCTCGGCCACGTGGAAGGGCTGCGACAGGAAGCGCTCGATGCGCCGCGCGCGGCCCACGGTGAGCTTCTGCTCGTCGGTCAGCTCATCCACGCCGAGGATGGCGATGATGTCCTGGAGGTCCTTGTACTCCTGCAGGATCTCCTGCACCCGGGTGGCCACCTGGTAGTGGTCCTCGCCCACGACGGTGGGCTCCAGCGCGGTGCTGGTGGAGTCCAGCGGGTCCACGGCCGGGTAGATGCCCTTCTCCGCGATCGCGCGGTTCAGCACGGTCGTGGCGTCGAGGTGGGCGAACGACGCGGCCGGAGCCGGGTCGGTCAGGTCGTCGGCGGGCACGTAGATGGCCTGCACCGAGGTGACCGAGCCGTTGCGGGTGGAGGTGATGCGCTCCTGCAGGTTGCCCATCTCGGTCTGCAGCGTGGGCTGATAGCCCACGGCCGACGGCATGCGGCCGAGGAGGGCGGACACCTCGGAACCGGCCTGCACGAACCGGAAGATGTTGTCGATGAACAGCAGCACGTCCTGGCCGCCGACATCGCGGAAGTACTCGGCCATGGTGAGGCCGGTCAGGGCCACGCGCAGGCGGGCGCCCGGGGGCTCGTTCATCTGGCCGTACACCAGGGCGGTCTTCGAGATGACGCCCGACTCCTTCATCTCGAGCCAGAGGTCGTTGCCCTCGCGCGTGCGCTCGCCCACGCCGGCGAAGACCGACAGGCCGCCGTGCTCCTGGGCGATGTTGTGGATGAGCTCCTGGATGAGCACGGTCTTGCCCACGCCAGCGCCGCCGAACAGGCCGACCTTGCCGCCCTTCACGTACGGGGCGAGCAGGTCGATGACCTTGATGCCCGTCTCGAAGATCTCGGAGGTGGGGCTCAGCGCGTCGAAGGCCGGCGGCTCGCGGTGGATGGGCCAGTCCTCGGAGGCGCTGACCGGTCCGCCCTCGTCGATGGCGTCCCCCAGCACGTTGAAGATGCGGCCCAGGGTGGGCTCGCCCACCGGCACCGAGATGGGGGCGCCGGTGTCGGTCACCTCGGTGCCGCGCGCGAGGCCGTCCGTGGTGTCCAGCGCCACGGCGCGCACCTTGTCGTCGCCGAGCAGCTGCTGCACCTCGGCCACGAGGGTCGTCCCGTCGGGGCGGGTGATCTCCAGGGCGTTGTAGATGCCCGGGAGGTCATCGGTGAACCGGACGTCGAGCACGACGCCCTTGATCTCGAGGATCGTCCCGGTGTTCTTCCCGTTGGTGCTCATCAGGCTGAGAATCCGTTCGTCGTTGGGTCTAGCTGAGGGCGTCGGCTCCCGCGACCACCTCGAGGATCTCCTGGGTGATCGCGGCCTGCCGGGCGCGGTTCATCGCGAGCGTGAGGTCCGCGATGAGCTGCTCCGCGTTGTCGCTTGCATTGCTCATGGCCGTGCGCCGGGCGGCGTGCTCGGCCGCGGCGCTCTCCAGGAGCGCCCGGTAGATCGTGGTGTTCACGAAGGTCGGAAGGAGGTCGGACAGCAGCGCCAGCGGCTCGGGCTCGAACTCCGCGAGGGCCTTCGAGAACACCGGCTCGGTGTCCGGATCGTCGTCGTCGTCCTCCACGACATCCCGCGGCACCGGCAGCAGCTGCTCGGCGGTCACGCGCTGCTCCACGAGCGACTTGAACTCGTTGAACACGAGCACCACGCGGTCGGTCTCCTGCTCGAGGTACCGCTGGCCCACGAAGTCGGCCACCATCGTGGCGTCAGCGAACGTGGGCTCGGACGAGAAGCCCTGGAAGTCGTTGTCCAGAACCTTGCCGCGGAAGCGCAGCGTGCCGCCGCCCTTCTTGCCCACGGCCGTGAACACGACCTCCTCGAAGCCCTCCTCCAGCAGCGCGTCGGCCTCCTGCAGCGCACGGCGCACCACGTTCACGTTGAACGCGCCGGCCAGGCCGCGGTCGCCGGTGACCACCAGCACGGCGGCGCGGCGGGTCTCCTCGCGCTCGTCCAGCAGCGGGATGCCGTTCAGGTTGCCGGCACGGCGGGCGGCACCCGCCATCAGGCGGCGCATGCCCTTGGCATACGGACGCAGCGCCTCGATCCGGCCCTGCGCACGGCGCAACTTGGCCGATGCCACCAGTTCCATGGCGCGGGTGATCTTGCTCGTGCCCGTGACCGAGGTGATGCGCTGCTTGATGTCCTGCTGGCTCGGCACTAGGCCGCGGCCTCCCCGGCGGCCGGGGTGCCCACCAGGCGCTTCATGAGGCCCTCGAGGAACGACCCGAGCTTCGCCTGGGCGTCGTCGGGCAAGTCCTTCGTGTCGCGGATGCCGGCGAGGATCGTGCCCTCGTCGCGCAGGGCCGAGCGGATCTCCTCGTTCACGCGGGGAATGTCACCCGGGTCCACGCCATCCAGGAAGCCGCGGCCGGCGGCGAAGATGATCGCCACCTGCTCCTCGACCGGCCACGGCTGGAACGCCGGCTGGTTGAGGGTGGCCACCAGGCGCGCGCCGCGCGCCAGCGTCTGCTGGGTGGCGGCGTCGAGCTCAGAGCCGAACTGCGCGAAGGCCTCGAGGTCGCGGTACTGCGACAGCTCGATCTTCAGGCGGCCGGCCACCTTGCGCATGGCCTTGATCTGCGCGTTGCCGCCCACGCGGGACACCGAGATACCCACGTTCACGGCCGGGCGGATACCCGAGTAGAACAGCTTCGACTCGAGGAAGATCTGCCCGTCGGTGATCGAGATGACGTTGGTCGGGATGTACGCCGACACGTCACCGGCCTGGGTCTCGATGATCGGCAGCGCCGTGAGCGAACCGCCGCCGAGCTCGTCGCTCAGCTTGCAGGCCCGCTCCAGCAGGCGCGAGTGCAGGTAGAACACGTCGCCGGGGAACGCCTCGCGGCCCGGCGGGCGCCGGAGCAGCAGCGACATCTGCCGGTAGGCGTCGGCCTGCTTCGACAGGTCGTCGTAGATGCACAGCGCGTGCTGGCCGTTGTAGAGGAAGTACTCGGCCATCGCGGCGCCGGAGTACGGGGCCAGGTACTTGAGCGGCGCGCTCGCGGCGGCGCTCGCCACCACGACCGTGGTGTACTCCATCGCCCCGGCCTCGCGCAGGCGCTCCACCACCTGCGCCACCGTGGATGCCTTCTGGCCGATGGCCACGTAGAAGCACTTCACGCCCTGGCCGCGCTGGTTGATGATGGTGTCGATCGCGATGGTGGTCTTGCCCGTCTGGCGGTCGCCGATGATCAGCTCGCGCTGGCCACGACCGATCGGGATGAGCGCGTCGATCGCCTTGATGCCCGTCTGCAGCGGCTCGGTCACCGGCTGGCGCTGCACAACGCCGGGAGCCTTGAACTCGACCGGGCGGAACTCCGAGGCCTGGATGGGGCCGCGGCCGTCGAGCGGGTTGCCCAGAGGGTCCACCACGCGGCCCAGCAGGGCGTCGCCGGCCGGCACCTGGATGACCTTGCCGGTGCGGCGCACCGGGTCACCCTCCTTGATGAGGGTGTCCTCGCCCAGGAGCACCACGCCGACGTTGTCCTCCTCGAGGTTCAGGGCGAGGCCGGACACGCCGTGCGGCAGCTCGAGCATCTCGAGGGCCAGCACCGAGGGGAGGCCGTGCACGCGGGCGATTCCGTCACCCACCTGCAGGACGGTCCCGACCTCGTCGGCCTCGGCGACGCCCTCGTACTGCTCGATCTGGGCGCGGAGGACCTTGGTGATCTCGTCGGGGCGGAGCTTCATCGGTCGGTGAATACCTTTCTCGGTTGATGCGGCGGTGCCGCGCGTCAGGCCTCGACGGCGGTGGACAGGTCGACGGGCGCGGTCTCGAGGGAGCGACGCATCTCCTCGAGCCGGGTGCGGAGCGACGCGTCCACGACGACATCGCCCACGCGCAGCACGAGCCCGCCGATGATCGACGGATCCACGGTCTCCTCGAGCTCGGCGTCGCGGCCCGTCTGGGCGCGCACCTTGTCGCGGATCTTCTCGCGCAGGTCCGAAGTGAGCGGCACGGCGGTCACGGCGGTCACCACCACGCGCCCCTCGGCCGCGTCGACGCGGCGGCCGTAGGCGGCGACGACGTCGTCGATCTCCGCAATGCGGCCACGGTCGAGCAGCACCTGCACGAACCCGAGGGACACCGGGTGGGCGCCCTCCATCAGGTCGGCGACGGCCGCCCTCTTGGCCGTCGTCTCGATCTCGGGGCTCGTGAGTGCCTCGCGCAGTTCGCTGCCGGGAGCCATCGCGCCGGCGAACTCGGTGAGCTCGGTGCGCACCTGGTCCACGGCGGACTGCGCCTCGGCGGCCTCGTACAGGGCCTCCGCGTATGTGGCCGCGACGCTCATCAGGCCTTCTGCAGCCCGCTGAGGTCGGCGTCGGCGAGAGCCTCCTCGACCAGCGCGCGGTGATCGTCGTCGGACAGGGACTTCCTCGTCACCTTCTCGGCAGCGGTCAACGCGAGCACGACCACGTCGTCGCGGATCCCCGCCACGGCCGCCTGGGCCTGTGCGTCGATCTGCGTCTGGGTGTCGTTCACGATGCGCTCCCGCTGCTCCTGGGCCTGGCCCACGATCTCCGTCTTCTGGCGCTCGCCTTCACGGCGACCCGCCTCGCGGAGCTCATCGGCCTCGCGACGGGCCTCGGCCAGCTTGGCCTTGTACTCGTCGAGGAGCCTCACGGCCTCATCCCGGCTCGACTCGGCCTCCTCGATGGATGCGGAGATCGAGGAGCGGCGCTTCTCGATCGCCTCGCCCACCGGGCCGAAGACGAACTTCTTGAGGATGAGGAGGGTGAGCAGGAAGACGACGATGGTCCAGATCATGAGACCCGGACTCACCTCGAGGAGCGGATTCGCCCCCACGGGATCGACGCCTGAGAGTGGACCCATTGCCTAGACCAGGAAGAAGGCGACGAAGCCCATGAGCAGGGCGTAGAACGTGATCGCCTCGGTGAGGGCCAGGCCAAGGAACGTGATGGAGAGCAGGTCACCGCGCAGCTCGGGCTGGCGGGCGACCGACTCCACGGTCTTGCCGAAGATGTAACCGACGCCGATACCCGGGCCGATCGCGCCCAGGCCGGTCGCGAGACCGAGCGTGAGAGCCTTGGATGCGTCGACGATGCTGCCTTCGAGAGCCACGTGGCCTCCTGTGTGGTGAATTGCCTTCTAGTGCTCGGACATCGCTGCGTAGCCGATGTAGATACCGGACAGCAGGGCGAAGATGAATGCCTGCAGGCCGGCGATCAGCACGAGCTCGAACACGTAGAAGAAGAGGGCGAAGGGAATCCCGAGGACACCGAGGAGGCTGCCCACGAGGATCGAGAAGCCCGCGGCCATGATGATCAGAAGGTGACCGGCGAGCATGTTTGCGAACAGTCGCACCGAGAGGCTGATCAGGCGGAGCACCTGCGACAGCAGCTCGAGCACGAAGATGAAGGGCGTGATGCCCTTGCTGGAACCCGGCGGGATCAGGGTCTTGAAGTACCCGATGAACCCGTGGGTGGAGAAGCCTTCGTAGAGGAAGGCGACGAACGTCATGAGGGCCAGCGCGAGCGTCACGTTGATGTTCGCGGTGGCCGCGTACAGCCCGAGGTCGCCCACCACCACGAAGGTGTCGGTGTGGGGGGCCGTGGGCAGGGGGATGAACGAGATGAGGTTGTTGACCACGATGAAGAGGAAGAGCGTGGCGAGGTAGGGGAACCACTTCTTGAATACGTGCTGCGGCAGCGAGGCCCCGGCGATCTGCTCCTCCGAGAACTCGTAGGCGATCTCCAGCACGTTCTGCGAGCGGTTCGGCTTCATCTTCAGGCCGCCGCGCACCACCAGGATCCCGAACAGGATGATGATGGTGCTCGACACGACCATGTAGAAGACGGCCTTGTTGATGCTGAGGTCGATCGGACCCAGCTCGATCGGCACCCACGCCGTGAGCTCGAACTCATCCTGCGGCTTGAACTCCTCGGATGCCGAGGCCAGGGCCGGTGCGGCGAGCAGCATGGCCAGCAGGCCCAGGGCCCACCAGCGCGCGCGGGTCAGGGAACCCCTCACTCGGCGTCCTCCCCGGCCGGCGCGTTGGCCTTCTCGCGAGCGGCGAACGCGATCGCGCGGCCCAGGAGGTCGGCGGTGAACGCGGCCAGGAACACGGCGGCGCCCACGAGGGCCACGGTCTCGTCGAACCGCAGGGCGGTGATGAACAGCACGCCCGCGACAGTCCAGGCGCGGATGATGAACGAGATGCCGGTGATGCCGACGGCGGCGGTCTGCCCCATCTTCATGGCGTGCTTGGCGGTGAACAGCTGCACGGCCCAGTTGGCGATCCACAGGGCGGTGCCGAGCACCCAGCCGTTCAGCGGCCCGCCGAGGGCGAGAACCACGGGCAGGGCGACCAGGCAGGCGAGGATGCTGGCGGCGGTCGCGATGATCGTGACGCGGCGCGGTGCTTCCTTGGAAGCGGGCGCAGGCGCGAAGTGATCTGCAGCCTGGCCAGGGGCGGCTGAGATGATGCTCTTCCCTCCGGGCGTGGAACATTCGCCGCGGGACCGCGGCAACGGGCGGGAGCATACCCATCAGCCGCCCGGACGCCCCACGCACGGCGCCCGCTGCGGGGTGACAGGCGTCCCGCGTTCGCGGGAAAAAGACCTAGCGCTTGGTGGTGGCCACCCCGTCGCCCGACGCCCGGCGCCGGCGCACGATCTGCACCACCGGCTCGCTTCTCCACTTCAGGATCTCGAGCACGTACACCAGGTACACGGCGCCCGCGATTCCGGCGGCCGCGATCACCGCCAGCAGGGCCGCCCAGCCCACGTTCCAGTTCCCGCTGCCGTCGGTGTAGGGCACGAACCGCATGGCGAGGGCGAGCGCCGACATGAGCCCGGTCCAGGCGTAGATGGCCAGCACGGTGCGTCGCTGGCTCCAGCCGATGGCCAGGAACCGGTGGTGGAAGTGGCTCTTGTCGGCGGAGTAGACCGGGTTGCCGTGCTTGATGCGCTTGAGGATGACGAACGAGGTGTCGAGGATCGGGATGGCCAGCACCACGAGGGGCAGCACGATCGCCACCGCGGCGGCGCTCTTCATCACCCCGCTGATCGCGATGCCCGCCAGCATGAAGCCCAGGAACATCGATCCGCCATCGCCCATGAACGTGCGGGCGGGGTTGAAGTTGAACCGGAGGAACGCCAGGCACGCCCCGGCGAGGGCGGCGGCGAGGATGGCGGCATCGGCGCGCCCGAGGGACGCGGCGATGATCGCGAAGGTGGTCGAGCCGATTCCCACCACCCCGGCGGCGAGCCCGTCCATGCCGTCGGTGAAGTTGATGATGTTGACGATCGCCACGAACCACAGGACGGTGAGCGGGTACTGGGCCGCCCCCAGGTCGAACGCGCCCACGAATGGCAGCGTGAGGTGGTCGATGGTGAGGCCCGCGGCCACGGGAACCGCGGCGCACGCCACCTGCCCCACCAGCTTCACCGCGGGCTGCATGCCCAGGATGTCGTCGGCCATGCCAAGGGCCGCCACCAGCACGCCCCCGGCGATGAGACCGCGCACGGCGGGGTCACCCGGCAGGAACCACACCGCGGGCAGCAGGAAGCCGAGGACGATCGCGAGGCCACCAAGCCGGGGCACGGGGCGCTCATGGATGCGACGCGCCGACGGCTGGTCCACGGCGCCCACCCGCCGCGCGAGGGCCATGGTGGCGGGCGTGAGCACCAGCACCACGATGGCCGCTGCGATCGCGCTGAGTATGGGGATCAGCGTCGTGGTCATGTCATCAGGTGGCCGCGTGCGGCCGACGTGACCTCATTCTACGATCGCCGCCCGGGCACCTGCGCACGCCCGGGCACCCGGTGTCAGTGACGCGGCCGGTGGTACAGGCCCGCGCCCCACGCCGACAGGGCCTCCCCCAGCACAGCCACCAGCGGCATCGTGAGCGGTGCCAGCGGCCCGCTGGCCACCACCGGGTTCCGGCGTCGGCGATCCAGCACGCGCACCACCCGCGCGGCCACCGAGCCGGCCGATTCCGTCGGCATGAGCCGCGGCAGGTCCTTGCCCCACCCCAGGCGGTGGAATGCCGTGCGCACCGGACCCGGGCAGATCGCGAACGCCCGCACGCCGGTGCCGCGCAGTTCCCCATGCAGGCCCCGCACGAACCGCATCTCGAATGCCTTCGTGGCCGCGTATGTGGACATGAAGGGAATCGCCTGCGACGCCGCCGCCGATGACATCACCACCAGATCGCCCCGGCCGTTCGCCACCATGCCGGGCAGCACGTGCGCCGCCAGGTCGACCACCGCCACGCAGTTCAGGCGCACCTCGCGCACTTCCTTCTCGCGGTCGAGGTCGCTGAACCGCCCCTGCGTGCCGATGCCCGCATTCAGCACCGCCACCTCCACGGGGCCGCGCAGCTGGTCGAGCACGCCGCGCACCGCCGCACGCCCTTCCTCGCGCGAGAGGTCGGCGGCAACCCCGCGCACCTCCACGCCATGCTCACGCCGGGCCTGCTCGGCCAGGGCCGCCAGCCGGTCGCCGCGGCGCGCCACCACCACCAGCGGATGCCCGCGCCGCGCCAGCCGCAGGGCCACTTCGGCCCCGATCCCGGACGACGCACCGGTTACCAGCGCCCAACCGCGGGTGTCAGGCCTCATGCGCTCTCCGCGTTGGGCAGTCGATTCCGTGGAGGCCGGGCAGGTATGCCTCCGGTCGCGAATCGGAAGTGCGAGTCATCGGGGCTCCGCCCCGGGACAGGGCATCGTTTCGTCTTCCCTCCGGCATACCTGCCCGGCCCCCTCGGTACGCGACGCATGCCGGGGGCACGGGGTGTTTCCGGAGGGATGACGAAACACCGCCCTGGCCCCCGGGCGCAGCCCGGGTGACTCGCGCTGCCGTTCGCGACCGGAGGAAACGCCCCGTGCCCCCGGAATCACGCGGCGCCGCGGTCACACCCGGGTGGTCTCGGCGATGAGCTGCGGGTACAGGGGGAAGCGCGCGCCCAGGGCGATGCTGCGCTGGCGCAGGGCATCGAGGTCGGCGTCCGTCGCGTCGGGCACGAGCGCCTCGGCGATGATGGCGCCCACCTCGCACAGCTCGGCGGGGCCCATGCCGCGGGTGGTGAGCGCGGCGGTGCCGATGCGCACGCCCGAGGTGACCGTGGGCGGGCGCTCGTCGAAGGGCACGCCGTTCTTGTTCACGGTGATCCCGGCGCGCTCCAGCCGCTCCTCGCCGTCCTTGCCGGTCAGGGGCGTGGCCGACAGGTCCACCAGCACCAGGTGGTTGTCGGTGCCGCCGGTCACCAGGTCCACGCCGTTCGCCATGAGCACCTCGGCCATGGCGGCGCAGTTGTCCACCGTGCGCTGCTGGCGCTCGCGGAACTCCGGCGTGAGGCACTGGCCGAACGCGATGGCCTTGCCCGCGATCACGTGCATCAGCGGACCGCCCTGCAGGCCCGGGAACACGGCACGGTCGATGGCGCTCGCGAACTCCTCATCGCACATGATGAAGCCGGCCCGGGGGCCGCCCAGGGTCTTGTGCATGGTGGAGGTGACGACGTGCGCGATCCCGACGGGGCTGGGGTGCGCGCCACCGGCGACGAGGCCCGAGATGTGCGCCATGTCCACCATCAGGCGGGCGCCCACCTCATCGGCGATCTCGCGGAATGCCGGGAAGTCCAGCGTGCGCGGATACGCGCTGGCCCCCGCCACGATCAGCTTGGGCTTCACCTCGTGCGCCTGCCGGCGGATCTCGTCCATGTCCAGGCGGTGGGTGTCCGGGCTCACGCCGTAGCCGTGGAACTCATACGTGCGGCCCGAGAAATTCACCTTGAGGCCGTGCGTCAGGTGGCCACCGTGCGCCAGCGACATGCCCATCACGCGGTCGCCCGGCTCGATCAGCACGCTGTAGGCGGCCTCGTTGGCGGTGCTGCCCGAGTGCGGCTGCACGTTCACGTGGTCGCAGCCGAACACCTCCTTCGCGCGGGCGATCGCCAGGTCCTCGACCTCGTCCACCACCTCGCAGCCGCCGTAGTAGCGCTTGTGCGGGAGACCCTCGGCGTACTTGTTGGTGAGCACCGAGCCCGCCGCCTGCAGGATCGAGATGCTCGTGAAGTTCTCGCTCGCGATCATCTCGAGCGTCTCGGCCTGCCGCTCGAGCTCGCGGCGCATCAGCGCCGCGACGGCCGGATCGGCCTCGGAGACATCCTGGGACAACTGGCTCTCGGGATCGAAGAAGCTCACGCGCGCGCTCCGGCGTTCGACTGCTGGGGAACGCCTCAAGGGTAACTCACCAACCGGGGGAGGCCGGGGCCCCCGTTCAGGGCATCCGACCCCAGATCGCGCGCGGAATGCCCGCAAGGTCGGCGCGCGATCCGATGTCCGCGAAGCCGGCGGCGGCCAGGATGCCCGCGACCGCCTCCGCCTGCCCCTCCCCCACCTCCAGCACCACGAGGCCACGCGTGTTGAGCACGGCCGTCGCCTCGTGGATCACCCGATGGTGGTCCTCCGTGCCGAGGGGGCCGGCGACGAGTGCGACGACCGGCTCGTGGCGCAGGGCCGGGAAGGCCTCCAGGTCCTCCGGCACGAGGTAGGGCGGGTTGGACACCACCACGTCGAAGCGCTCGCCCGCGACCGCGGCCATGCCATCGCTCTCGAGCATGCGCACGCGGGGCCCCAGGGACGGGTGGGCCGCCAAGTTGCGCCGCGCCACGGCCAGGGCCTCCGGGCTGCGCTCGAGCGCCGCCACCGACACGTCGGCCCGCAGATCCGCCACCGACAGCGCGATTGCCCCCGATCCGGTTCCCCAGTCGGCGATCGCCGCGCCCTGGGGAGCGAGCTCCACCACCACGTCCACCACCACCTCGGTGTCGGGCCGGGGCACCAGCACGTCCGGCGTCACCTCCAGATCCAGCCGGCCGAAGGCGCGGGAACCCGTGATGTGCGCCACCGGAACCATCTCGCCCCGCCGCGCGATGAGCGCCCGGCACGCCCCGACCTCATCGGGCGTGAGCGGGCGATCGGCCTCGGTGTAGAGGGCAATACGCTCCAACCCGAGGCCATGCGCGATCAGGACCTCGGCGTCCAGGCGCGGCGAGTCGCTGCCGCGCGCGCCCAGCCAGTCGGTGGACCGCCGCAGGATGTCGGCGATCGTGAGGGCCTGGCTCAGGCCGCGCCCCCGGCGAGCTCGGCCTCCTGCTGCTCCAGCAGCAGGCGCCGCTCCTCGGCCTGCAGGGCGTCGGTCAGCGACGCGAGCTGCCCCTGCAGCACCTGCTCCTTCAGCGGCACGGTCACCCCGATCCGGTGGTCGGTCACCCGGTTCTGGGGGTAGTTGTAGGTGCGGATCTTCTCGGACCGGTCGCCGCTGCCCACATGCGCCCGGCGGGTATCGCGCATCTCGGCCTCCTGCTCGGCCTGCGCCTTCTCCAGCAGGCGCGCGCGCAGCACGCGCATCGCGCGCTCCCGGTTCTGCAACTGGCTCTTCTCATCCTGCATCGACACCACGATGCCCGTGGGCACATGGGTGATGCGCACGGCCGAGTCGGTGGTGTTCACGCTCTGGCCGCCGGGCCCGCTCGACCGGTAGACGTCGATCTTCAGGTCGTGCTGGTCGATCTTCACATCCACCTCCTCGGCCTCGGGCATCACGGCCACCGTGGCGGTGGAGGTATGGATGCGACCCTGGCTCTCGGTCGCCGGCACGCGCTGCACGCGATGCACGCCGCCCTCGTGCTTGAAGACGCTGAACGCACCCGTGCCCTTCACCGCGAAGGTGGCCTCCTTCACGCCGCCCGCATCGGCCTCGCTCACGTCCAGGAGCTCCACGCGGAACCCGCGGGCCGCCGCATAGCGGCTGTACACGTCCAGCAGGTCGCGGGCGAAGAGCGCGGCCTCCTCGCCACCCGCCCCGGCACGGACCTCCACGATCACGTCGCGGGAGTCGTTGGGGTCGGGCTCGACCATCGCGTGGCGGATGAGCGGCTCGAGTTCCCCGATCGCGTCCTCGGCCTCCTTCAGCAGGGCACGGATGTCCTCATCCTCGCCCTCGGCAAGCATCTCGCGTGCCTCGGCCGCCTGCTGATCGGCGTCGCGCCACCGCGCGGCCAACCCCGCGGCCTCCTCCAGCCCCGCGTACCGGCGCGTGAGATCGGCATAGCGCGAGCGGTCGGACGCCGCGTCGGGGTCGGAGAGGGCCTCCGACAACTCCGCGCGCGTGCGCTCCACCTGTTCCACCAGGCCGCGGACCCCATCACCCATCTGCATGCCGCCGGTGCACGTGCATGGTCATCACCGGGGGGACGACCACCGCACGGGGATCGTCCCCGCCGACTACTTCGCCTGCTGCCGCTTCTTGTTGAAGCGCTCGATGCGGCCGCCGGTGTCCACGATCTTCTGCTTGCCCGTGTAGAACGGGTGGCACTCGGAGCAGATCTCCACGCGGATCTCGGGCTGGGTGGAGCGGGTCGTGAACTGGTTTCCGCAGGTGCAGGTGACCTCGGAGACGACGTACTCGGGGTGGATCTCGGCCTTCACGTTCCCTCTCGATTCCCTCGGTGTGCGTGGCCCGGTCGGTGCCACGGAGGCGGCATGATAGCGCGGCCGGGGCAGTGCCCCGGCCGCAGCCCATCCATGCGTGGCGCGGGGCTCAGCCCTTGCGCTGGTTGATCAGCTCGGTGAGCTTCGGCACCACGTCGAAGAGGTCACCCACCACGCCGAAGTCGGCGAACTGGAAGATGGGGGCCTCCTCGTCCTTGTTGATCGCGACGATCACGTCAGACGTCTGCATGCCCACCTTGTGCTGCACGGCGCCTGAGATACCGCAGGCGATGTACAGGTTGGGGGACACGGTCTTGCCCGTCTGGCCCACCTGGTTCGGGTGCGGGTACCAGCCGGCGTCCACCGCGGCGCGCGATGCGCCCACCGCCGCGCCCAACGAGGCCGCCAGGGCCTCGACCACGGCGAAGTTCTCGGGCGCGCCCAGGCCACGGCCGCCGGAGACGATGATGCTGGCCTCCTCCAGGCTGACCTTGCCCTCCTCGACGGGCTTGCGCGCGGTCATCTTCGCGCGCAGCGCGGCCTCGGAGATGTCGGGCGTGACCGCCACCACCTCGGCCGAGCCGCCGCTCTCGCTGGCCTGGAACGAGTTGGGGCGCACGAGCGCGATCTGCGGCCCGCCGACCCACTCGCTGGTGACCAGGTTCTGGCCGCCGAACGCGGGGCGGACGGCCTGCAGCCCGCTGCCGCCGGCCGCGAGGTCGGTGGAGTCACTGTTCAGGCCGGCGCCCAGGCGCACGGCCAGGGCAGCAGCGGTGTCGCGCCCCTGCGCGGTGCCCCCGAGGAGGATCGCGGAGAAGTCGTTCTCCTGCTGCAGCTTCGCGATCACGTCCACGTGCGGGGCGGCCAGGCCGGTGCCCAGCGCCTCGTGGTCGGCCACGAACACCTTCTCGGCGCCGTACGCGCCGAGCTGCGCGGCCTGGTCGGCCACGCCCGAGCCACCGACGAACGCCGCGAGCGGGCCGCCGGTGGAGTCCTTGAGTTCGCGCGCCTTCGAGAGGATCTCGAGGCCAACGCGACGGAAGCCGCTGCCCTGGGGCTCGGCGACGACGAGGATGCCTGCCATGTCGTTAGGTCCTTTCGGTTCCGAGTCCGGGTTCAGACGATCTTCTTCTCGATCAGGAAGTCGAGGATCTGCTGGGCGCCGTTGCCCTCGTCCTTGACCACCTGACCCGCGGTGCGCGCCGGCGGGGTCTCGACCCCCACCACCTTGGTCTTCGCGCCCTGCTCGCCCACGGCCGCGGCATCGACGCCGGCCTCGGCGAGCGACTTCACGTCCTGCGGCTTCTTCTTCGCGCCCATGATGCCCTTGAGCGACGGATAGCGCGGCTCGTTGATGGCCTTGGTCACGGAGACCACGGCGGGCAGCGGCGCCTCCACGGTGTCCACGCCGTCGTCGCTCTGGCGCTCGACGGTGATGGAACCGCCACTCACCGCGAGGGAGTTGGCCGAGGTCACCCAGGCGCGCCCGGAGGCCTCGCCGAGGGCGGCGGCCATCACGCCCGAGCGGGCGTCGGTGGCCTCGGAGCCCAGCAGGGCCAGCTCTGCGCCGGTCTCCTCCAGCACCTTCGACAGCGCGGCGGCCGTACCGAGGTAGTCGGACCCGACGGCGGCCGGGTCGCTCACCAGCACCAGCCGGTCGGCGCCCATCGCGAGGCCCTGGCGCAGGGACTCCACGGCCTTCTCCGGCCCGAGGGAGATGAGGATCACCTCGTCTGCGGCGCCGGCCTCCTTCAGGCGCACCGCCTCCTCGACCGCGTACTTGTCGAACTCATTCAGCATCCGGTCGCCCTCGTCGCGGACGAGGCGGCCGGTGCCCGGGTCGATCCGCTTCTCCGCGGTCGTGTCCGGCACCTCTTTGACGCATACGGCGATCTTCACGAAGACGGGCTCCTCGGAGTTGATACGTGCGGGCCGCAGGGGAGCGCGCGCACGCCCCGCGAACGGCGGCGAGCATACCAACGGGTGGCGGCCCCGGTGCGGGGGAACCGCGACGGGGGGCGTCTGTCAGGCGGTCAGGCCGCCCAGTCGGGCGGGCGCTTGCCCAGGAAGGCCTCCATGCCCTCGCGCCGGTCCGGGTGCGCGAACTGCCGGGCGAACGCCTCGGCCTCGGCCTCGAGCAGGGTGGCGCGGGCGCCCAGGGCGTCATGGATGAGCGCCTTCGACAGCGCCACCGCCGATGGCGACGCGGCGGCGATCGTGTCGCCCATCGCGACGGCCGCGTCGAGCAGGTCGTCCGGCGGGTGCAGCGCCGACACCAGCCCCATCGCCAGCGCCTCGTCGGCCCCCACCATGTCTCCCATGAGGATCATGCGCTTGGCCGCCCCCTCGCCGACGATCCGGGGCAGCCGCTGGGTTCCGCCCCACCCCGGCGGGATCCCCAGCGTCACCTCGGGCTGCGCCATCTTCATGCGCTCGGACCCCACCCGGATGTCGCACGCCAGCGCCACCTCGCAGCCACCACCAAGAGCGAAGCCGTTGATGGCCGCGATCACGGGCACGCCGAGGGCCTCGATGGCATCGCACATGCCGTGGCCGAGGGCCGCGAACTCCCGGGCGCCGTCCACGTCCATCCCGGCCATGCGGGCGATGTCCGCCCCGGCCGAGAACGCGCGGCCCGCCCCGGTCAGCACCACCGCGCGCACGCCCGGATCGGCCGCCACCTCATCGAGCGCCGCCCGCAGGTCGCCGATCAGCTCGGGCGAGAAGGCGTTCAGGGCGTCCTGGCGGTCGAGCACCAGCACCTGCACGGCGCCCCGGCGGTCGCGGACGACCGGCACTACGCGGCGACCGCGTCCTCGAGGAACGACACCATGTCGCTCACCGGGGCGCCGGGCGTGTAGACGGCGGCGACGCCCAGGCCCAGCAGGTCGTCGGCATCGTCGGCGGGAATCGTGCCGCCCACCATCACCAGCACGTCATCCGCGCCCTCGGCGGCCAGCAGTTCCATGATGCGCGGCACCAGGGTCATGTGCGCCCCGGACAGGATGGACAGGCCCACCGCATCGGCATCCTCCTGCACCACGGTGGCCACCACCTGCTCGGGGGTCTGGTGCAGGCCCGTGTAGATGACCTCCATCCCCGCATCCCGCAGCGAGCGCGCGACGATCTTCGCGCCCCGGTCGTGCCCGTCCAGGCCGGGCTTGGCGATGACCACTCGAATCGGACGTCCCATAGGGCGGGCAGGATACCCGCTCGGCCGCGGGGCGGGACGCGGTTGCCCGTGGCCCGGCTGCCCGGCGACGTGCACACTTACCGCGACCGACCGCAACCGATGGGAACGCCCATGAACGTCACCACCAGCCGCGCCACCGACCCGTCCCGGATCCGCGCCGATGTGCTGGTGGTGCCGGTGACCTCTCCCCCGGGCGACCCGGACGGGGCCCTCGCCGCGGTGGATGCATCCCTCGACGGCCTGGTCTCGGTGGTCATCGCCGACGGCGAGGTGACCGGTGCGGCGGGTCAGGTGCGCGTGCTGCACACGCGCGGCGACCTGCCGGCGGCACGCGTGCTCCTCGCGGGCGTCGGCGACGATCCCGATCGGGGCGCGTGGGCGGCGGCGGGACGGGCAGCGGCCCGCGCCGCGCGGGATGCCGGCGCGCGGCGCATCGCCCTGCTGCCGGGGGCCGACGCCGATGCGGGTGACGTCCGCGCGATGGCCGAGGGGCTCGCCACGGGGGCATGGAGGCTTGAGGCGTTCCGCTCGGGCACCGGCAGCCGACGGGCGTCCCGGGCGGCCGATCCGGCGGTGATCGTGGCGGGTGGCGCGCTGCCGTCCCGGGCCGCCACCGCGGTCGGCGCCACGGCGGAGGCGATCAACCTGGCCCGCGAACTCGCCGAGACGCCCTCCAACCACATGACCCCGACCATCCTCGCCAAGCGTGCCCAGAAGGTGGCGCGCGGACGGCGCAGCCTGTCCATCGACGTGCTGGGCCCGCGGGAGCTCACCACCCTCAAGGCCGGCGCCCTGCTGGCCGTGGCCCAGGGCTCGGCCGAGCAGCCGCGCATGATCGTGATGCGCCACCGCCCGCCGAAGTCCGCGCGCCGCACGCGCGAGGTGCTGGGGTTGGTGGGCAAGGCCGTCACCTTCGACACCGGGGGCATCTCCATCAAGCCGTCGGCGGGCATGGAGGAGATGAAGATGGACATGGCGGGCGGTGCCGCCGTCATCGCGGCCATGGGCCTGATCGCCGACCTGGAGATCCCCGCCGAGGTCATCGCCGTGGTGCCGTCCACCGAGAACATGCCGAGCGGCACGGCCATGAAGCCGGGCGACGTCTTCACCGCGATGAATGGCCGGACCATCGAGGTGACCAACACCGACGCCGAGGGCCGGCTGATCCTCGCCGATGCCCTCACATACTGCGCGCGGCAGGGCGCCACGCGCATGATGGACATGGCCACGCTCACCGGCGCCATCGTGGTGGCGATCGGCGAGGTGTATGCGGGCCTGTTCGGCTCGGACCCCGCGTTCACCGAACTGGTTCGCGAGGCCGGGGACGAGACCGGCGACCTCTGCTGGCCCATGCCCCTGCACCCGGGCTACGACCCGCTGGTGAAGAGCGCCGTGGCCGACCTCAGCAACTCCGCCAAGAAGCGCCAGGCGGGCGCCGTGTACGCCGCCCGGTTCCTGCGCGAGTTCACCGAGGGCACGCCGTGGTGCCACGTGGACGTGGCCGGCACCGCGATGCAGGGTGACCACGCATCCGGGTTCGGCGTGCGCCTGGCCGCCGACGTGGCTCAGCGGGTGGCGCGTCTCGGTTGAGGCGCCTTCTCGCCTTCATCCTGCTGATGGCCGCCGCCGCGGGGGTGGCCTTCCTCCTGCTGCGCACCGTCGCGCGCACGGAGGTGACCGACATCTTCACGGCCCCGGCACCCGTGCGCGAAGTGGCGATCGAGACGGGGTCGGGCGGCGTGGCGGTGGATGCCGGCCCGGACGAGGCCCTCACCGCCCGCATCACCCGCGGCTACGCGTTCTTCGCGCCGGAGGTGACCACGACCTACGCCGACGGCAACGTGGTGCTCGGCACCGACTGCCCTGTTCTCGGCGTGCTCACCGGCTGCTCGGTGGACTTCGACGTCATCGCCCCCGCCACGGCGGGCGTGAGCGCCACCAGCACGGCGGGCGCGGTGCTGGTGTCCGGCATCGGGGGGTCCACGCGGGCCAGCAGCACGGCGGGGGCCGTCACGGTGCTCCGCGCCCGGGCGCGCGACATCCGCGCATCCAGCACCGCGGGCGATGTGCGGGTGGAATCCGATGCCGCCCCCACGCGCGTCGAGGCCACCACCACGGCCGGCAGCGTGACAGTGGTGGTGCCCGGAGGCGCGTATCGGGTGGATGCCGGCGCCGGCGCGGGGTCGG
>CAZPAT010000003.1:8103-24116 GCA_964584485.1 uncultured Bifidobacterium sp. | reverse complement strand
ACGGGCGACTGGTGCTCGACTTCAACTTCGCGTACCACCCGTCGTGCGCCCATGACGACCGGTGGGCGTGCCCGCTCGCGCCGTCCGCGGCCACCCTCGCGTGCGAGGTGCGTGCGGGGGAGATGGCTCCCGGGGGCTGACCCGCGCGGGCGGCGGCGCTCATGCGGCCGGCCGCCGGTGCATCAGTCGTAGGGCCCGCCTGCAAGGTCCCGGGCGCTGGGCGCGTCGAGCCATGCGTCCACCTGCCGGGAGGTCGGCCTGCCGAGCGGATGCGCGGCGTCCAGTGCCCGTGGGGCGCCGAGCAGCCACCGGCCGTCGCGGCGCGCCACCTCCGTCACCACCTCCGCGCGCTCCGCCGCCAGTGCCGGGGCCCCGAAACCGAACACCTTCTCGGCCGCGGTGATGGCCGTGAGCCTGCTGCGGGCATCCACATGCACGCGGTGGTCGGCGCGTGCCATCTCGCCTGCGTGCGCCGACAGGGCATCCGAGATCTCGGATGCCCGCCCGTCGTCGAAGGTCACGACCGTGGTGGGGAAGGGTAGGTCGCCCCAGATGGCCCACATCCACCAGGGGGGCGGGTCGTCGCGGCGCGCGAGGACGTCCCGGATGGCGCGCCCGGTGAGCTCGTGGGCATGGTGGACGTCGTGCGGTGATGGCCCCATCACCAGATCCGGCGCATCCGCGCCGTCGAGTGCCATGGACAACTGCCACCGCACCCGCTCCTGCGCTGCACCCCGGTCATCGGTGGCCGACATCGCGATGGGCGGCTCGGTCATGGTCAGCCCGAAGCCCGCCCGGCGGCAGGCCTCAACGACCTCGGCACGCCTCCGGTCATGGTCCTCGGGCCGACCCAGGGAGAGGGCCAGGTTGGTCACCTCGTGCCCGGCGTCACGGAGGGCCATGAGGGTCGCCGGGGCACCCACCAGCTCGTCATCCGGGTGCGGCGAGATGTGCAGGACCCTCATTGATTGAGCGTGGCAGGTGCGGGGGTGGCGCGCCCTGCCCGCGGGCGCCTACCGGCGTGAGGTCCGGTCGTACGCGCCCGACCACGCGGGCGCGTCAGGGTCGAGCCCCGCGGCCTGCGCCAGGTCGATGGCCAGCGCCAGGGCCCCGGGCAGCGCCATGATGGGCGCCAGGCGTGCGTCGGTCCCGGGATCGCCCGCGATGCCCACCACCTGCGCCCCGCCCTCCGCAAGTATGGCGGCGGCCTCGTCCCGCAGGGGGTCGGGAACCGGCCCGGCGACGGTCACGGCCAGGTCCCCGGGCACGGTGGCGAACCGGCCGGTGGTCGCACCCTCGCGCGTCTCGTATCCGTCCACGGGGAGGATCGACACCTCGCGCAGGCACAGGGCCGTGTGCAATGCCGCGGGCCAGGCCGGCCCGGTGCCCACGCATACGCCGGCATGAGGGCGCGCGCCCTCATGCCGGGTGAGTCCTGCGGCATGCTCGACCAGTGGCGCGAGGCGCGCCCCTGCCGTGGCCACCGCACCCGCCAGCACGTGGTCACCCGACATCCGCGCCAGCACGGCGAGTCCGGCTGCCACCGAGCCGGCGTATCCCTGCGTGTGGGTGCGCGCTCGCAGGGTGTCCACATGCACGAGTGCGCGGGCGGCAGCAGCCCTCCCGATGGTGGACTCCGGGTTCGCCGTGATGGCGGCGATCGGCTGGGGGGCACCCGCCTCGATCGCCTCGATCACGTCACGGAATTCACCGGAACTGGACAGTGCGAGCAGGCGGTCCCCGTCGCGCCACGGGAACGCCCCCCGGGCCACCAGGCCCCCTGGAACGGCGAGTACGTCCACGGGCGGGTGCGGCACGGCGAGCCACGCAAGCCACAGCGCCAGTGATGCGTGCCACTGCGCGCCATTTCCCGTGACGATCACCCGTCGCACCCCGGGCGCGGTGAGCAGGGCGGCGACCTCGTCGAAACCGCGGGCGTCCGCGGTGGTGCGGGTGACAGTGCCGGGGGTCAACTGCAGGTCGGCCCAGAGTCCGGTGTGGGTGCGACCGGGCATTGCCTGCACCCTAGTGACGGGTGGTCACGGGTAGCCTCGTCATATGAGCACCCAGGACGCTGCCGCCACGGACGATGCCCTGCCCCGATGCCCCACGTGCGGTGAGCGGGACTCCGACGACATCGGCCAGGATGTCCGGCGCTGCCGGAATTGCACGTACGTATGGATTCCCGTCGTGCCCGATCCGGACGGGGGCTAGGAGGCCAGCAGGTTGCGCACGCCCGTGGGTCCGGCCCGCAGCAGTGACGCCGCCTTGCGGGCCGCACCCGCCCTCTCGAGCAGTTCCCGTGCCGTGATGTCGTCGTGCGCCATCACCGCCGCCGCCGCGTCGCGCTCGGACTGCACCGCGATGTCGTCGAGGCGCAGTGCCATGCGCTCGTTGCGGCCGAGACGCCCGCGCGGGCGCCGCCGCGGCGCGGCCGGGGCCGGCGTCGCCATCGGCTCGGGGCTGCTCACGAGGGTGAGCTGCGTTGCCTTGCCTGTGTGCTTGTCATGATGTGGGGAACGCATGTTCGTAAGGCTAGCGCGCGGGTCGGACGCGCTGCTGTGCGGAAATCGGCGTAAAGCCCATTCCCAAGGGGTTTCCGTGACCAACGGCCATGTTCCGGGGAAACCCCTTTGCCGGGGCATAACATTCCGCCCCATGGGAATGGGGCACTCCCACGCCGACGGGCGTGGCCGGGGCATTGGCGGCACGCCGCGTCGCGTCGCGCTGGTCTCCGTGGCGGCCGCCGTTCTGCTCATCGGCATCAAGCTCGGAACCGGCCTGGCCACCGGCAGCCTGGCGTTCATCTCGGAGGCCATCCACTCCGGCACGGACCTGGTGGCCGCCCTGCTCGCGCTGTTCGCGGTGGGCGTGGCGGCCCGCCCTGCCGACCGCACCCACCCCTACGGCCATGGCAAGGCGGATCACCTGTCGGCGCTTGCCGAGGGCGCGGTGCTGGTGGTGGTCAGCCTGTGGATCGCCTATGAGGCCATCCAGCGGCTGGTGGAGGGCGGCCACGAGGTGGATGCCACATGGTGGGCGATCGCCGTTGCCGTGCTGATCATGGCGATCGACCTGGGGCGCACGGTGGCGCTCACGCGGGCGGCACGCCGCTTCTCCAGCGCCGCCCTCAAGGGCAGCGCCCTGCACTTCGCGAGCGACCTGGCCGGCACCACGGCCGTCCTCGTTGGCCTGCTGCTGGTCCGCGCGGGGGCTGAGTGGGCCGACTCCGCCGCGGCGCTGTTCGTGTCGGTCCTCGTTCTCGTCGCGGCCGGCCGCCTGATGCACGAGAACGTCGAGGTGCTCATGGATCGCGTTCCCGATGGCGACGAGGCCGCGGTGCGCGCGGCGGTCGCCGCCATGGGGCCTGCCGTCGAGCTCCGGCGGCTGCGCATGCGGTCCGCCGCGGGCCGGGCGTTCGCCGACGTGGTCATCGCCGTTCCGCCCGGCGAGTCCGTGGGGCGGGGGCACGCCGTGGCCGACGAGGTCGAGGAGGCGATTGAGGCTGCGGTTCCCGGGGCCGACGTGGTCGTCCACGTCGAGCGTCGCGAGGGTGATGACGAGGACCTCGCCGAGCGCGTGCTGGCGGTGGCGCACGAGGTCCCGCGCGTCCGCGAGATCCACAACGTGCGCATCCTGCATCTCGACTCGGCCACCGAGGCGTCGATGCACCTGAAGCTGCCGGCATCCACGCCGCTCACCGAGGCCGACTCCGTGGCCCGCGCGGTGGAGCGCGCGGTGGTGGCGTCGGTGCCCGAGGTGGACCGCGTCCATTCACATGTCGAGCCATTGGATCCCGCGCGCCCCGGCGCGGAGGTGGCGGACGACGCCGCCACCCAGCGCGCCGTGCAGGATCTGATCGAACGTGAGTGCGGGCGTCCGCCGCATGCCGTGCGCCTGGTGCGCACGCCGGACGGGGTGGTGGCCTACGTCACGCTGTCCCTGGGTCCCGCAACGCTGGCGGATGCCCATGACACCGGCGGCCGCGTGCGCCGGGCGATCCGCGACGGCGTGCCCGGCGTCACCGACGCGTTCGTGCAGGCCCGGCCCTAGGCCCTAGGGGGCGGGCGGTCGCGGCCCGGCGCCCGGCGACCGCCACAGCCACGCACCGTGGTCGGCAAGCCAGGCGGAGTCCTCACGGTGCCCCGGCCGCACGGATGCCACCAGGTCCCAGAAGGCCGGCGAGTGGTCGAGGTGCACGAGGTGGGCGAGTTCATGGACCACCACGTACTCGGCCACGCGCGCGGGCGCCATCAGCAGCCGCCAGCTGAACGAGACCGCCCCGGAGGACGAGCACGACCCCCAGCGGGTGCGCGGATCGCGGATCCCGATGGATGCCGGGCGCGCGCCGATGGCGCGCGCGTGGTCCTCGCACTGCAGGCGGAACCACTCGCGCGCGGCATCCCGGTAGGCCCGTTCCACCAGTTCGCGCACGCGCAGCGGGTCGGGGGTGCGCACCCGCAGGCGCCCGTCGTGGGGCGTGAACGACGCCAACGCGCGCGCGCCTTCGTGCACGCCCAGCTCCACCTCGCCATCGAGGAAGGGCAGTGCCATGCCGTCCACCAGGGGAATGGGCGGCGCGGGGGCCAGCTTGTCGGCATGCCGCAGCAGCCAGCGCTCCTTCGATGCAACGGCCCGGTGTACCTCGCCGTCGGGCAGCCGCGACGGTGCCGACACCCGCAGGCCCTCGGGCGTGAGGGTCATCCTGACGTGCCGGGAGCGGGGGTTGCGCACCAGCCGGTAGGGGATGGGCCGGCCGCCCAGCATCACCTCGGGCATTCGTGCATGCTGTCGCATCGGCCGGACGGCGGACCCCGCGGCGGGCCCGACGGGGACTGCTATTGTGCCCCGGCTTCATGAAGCACATGTCAACCGGGCGCACCGCGCCCCGATCTGCAGGAGGGGCTCGCCTGACGACGCCCGTAGCCCGTGCCTCCTAGGCGCGGACCCGATACCCGGCCGCCCGCAGGGCCGTCGACCCGGATCAACGACGCCATCCGCGTCGAGAAGGTCCGGCTCATCGACGAGAAGGGCGAGAACCGTGGAGAGGTACGCACCAACGAGGCCCTGGATATCGCCGCACGGCTGAACCTCGACCTCGTCGAGGTCGCACCCGAGGCGCGGCCGCCCGTATGCCGCATCATGGATTACGGGAAGTGGCGCTACGAGCAGGAGCAGAAGGCAAAGCAGGCGCGAAAGCACCAGAGCACGATCACCGTCAAGGAGATCAAGTTCCGGCCGAAGATCGACCCGCATGACTACGAGACCAAGAAGGGCCATGTCCTCCGCTTTCTGAAGCACAAGGACAAGGTCAAGGTCACGATCATGTTCCGGGGGCGGGAACTGATGCATCCGGAGCGGGGAGAGGCCATCCTCCTCCAACTCGCGGAGGAGGTGCAGGACCTCGCCACCATCGAGAGCCGTCCGAACCTCGATGGCCGCAACATGATCATGATGCTCGCGCCGGTGAAGGACGCCCCACCGCCCAAGAAGGAAAAGTCACCGCCGAAGGACCAGGGGCAGCCCGCCGCGGCGGAGGCCCCGGACGACGCAGAGAACTCCTAGGAAGCACGGACTCCCAGCAATGCCCAAGATGAAGACCAACAAGTCGGCCTCGAAGCGCTTCCGCGTCACGCGGAAGGGCAAGATCATGTACGTGCACTCGGGGCTCCGGCACAACCTCGAGCACATGTCGGCCAAGCAGAAGCGCGCCATCGGCCGCCCTGCCTCGATTGCCGAGGTCGACCGTCCCGCGATCCTGCGGCTCCTGGGGAGGCGATAGGCAATGGCCCGCGTCAAGCGCTCCGTCAACGCCCGCAAGAAGCGGCGCAAGGTCCTCGGCCAGGCCAAGGGCTACTGGGGTACCAAGCACACCTCGTACCGTCGCGCGAAGGAGCAGGTGCAGCGGTCGGGCAACTACGCCTACCGTGACCGCCGTGCCCGCAAGCGCGACTTCCGCCGGCTGTGGATCGCCCGCATCAACGCGGCGGCACGCCTGAACGGCCTGACCTACGGCGAGCTGATGCACGGCCTGTCCCTGGCCGGCGTGGGCCTCGACCGCAAGATGCTGGCCGACCTCGCGGTGAACGAGCCGGAGCACTTCGCCGCCCTGTGCGCGCGGGCCGCCGACGCCCGCGCGGCCGCCTGACCGAAGGCACCGGGCCCGCGACACGGAACTCACGCGGCGGGGGCGGCCCGGGGCCCCTCCGCCGCGTCACGTCGCACCGCAATCCGGCGCTGCAGCATGTGCGCCGCCTGCAGCAGAAGCGCACCCGTCGCGAGGAACGGCTGCTGGTTGCCGAGGGCGAGGACGTGGTGCAGGCGGCCCTCGATCGCGGCATCGCTCCGGTGATGCTGCTGGTTGATGAGGAGCGCGTGCCCCCGGATGACCCGCGCCTCGTGGCGACGTCCGCGCTGTATGACCGGTACGCGCTCTCCACGCGCCTGATGGGCGGGGTGAGCACCCTGGCCCAGCCACCGCGGATGATCGGCGTCTTCCCCCAGGCGGGGCCCCATCACTTCCGCACGGTCCCCATGCCGCCCGCCCTCGGCGTGTACCTGGCGGGCGTTGCCGACCCGGGCAATGTCGGCACCCTGGTGCGCACCTCGGCTGCCCTCGGTGCCGACTGGCTGGCCCTCGGCCCCGGCTCCGCCGACGCCGCGCACCCCCGCGCGGTGCGCGCGGCCATGGGCGCCACCTTCGCGCTGCCCGTGCTGGAGGGCGTGCGCCCGCAGGACCTCGCCACGCGCGAGGGGTTCCGCGTGGTCGCCGCCGTGGCCCACGGTGGCGCGCCGCCATGGGACGTCGACCTCACCGTGCCCACGGTGCTGGCGCTGGGCGCCGAGCGCGCGGGACTCGACCCGGTCATCGAGCCCCTGCGCGGGTCGCTGGAGGTGGTGGAGGTCACCATTCCCCAGGGCGACGGCGCGGAGTCGCTGAACGTGGCGGCGGCGGGCGCGGCGCTGCTGGCCGAGCGGGTGCGGCAGTCGTTTAGGATGCCGCGGTCATGAGCGGGATTCCCGACCTGAGCGCACTGGCCGATGAGGCCGTTGCCGAGATCACCGCAGCGCCCGACCTCGAGGCGCTGGAGGCTGCGCGCGTGCGATTCGTGGGCCGCAAGGCACCGCTCACCGAACTGCTGGGATCGATCGGCACCCTGCCCCCGGCGGACCGTGGCCGGGTGGGCAAGGAGGGCAACGCGGCCCGCCGGGCCATCGAGGCCGCGCTGGACGCCCGCCACGGCGCGCTGGAGGCGGAGGCCATGGGCGCGGCGCTGGAGGCCGACACCGCCGATGTCACCCTGCCGGGCAACGCCTATCCCCTCGGCGCCCTGCATCCCATCACCCAGGTGCGCCTGGAGGTGGAGGACATCTTCCTGGGCATGGGCTACTCGGTGGCCGACGGCCCCGAGGTGGAGACGGGCTTCAACAACTTCACGGCGCTCAACACCCCCGATGGCCACCCGGCGCGCAGCGAGAGCGACACGTTCTTCGTGGAGGGCGGTGACGACATCCTGCTGCGCACCCAGACCTCGCCGGTGCAGATCCGCACCATGCAGCAGGGGCCGCCGCCGGTGTACGTGATCGCGCCCGGCACGGTGTACCGGCGCGACGACGTGGACGCCACCCACAGCCCCATGTTCCATCAGGTGGAGGGGCTCGCCGTGGACGAGGGCCTCACCTTCGCGCACCTCAAGGGCACCATCACCTACTTCCTGCAGCGGCTGCTGGGTGACCGCGACGTTCGGGTGATCCCGCACTTCTTCCCGTTCACCGAGCCGTCCGTGGACGTGAGCGTGGCGTGGACCGACAAGCAGGGCCGCACCGACTGGCTGGAGGTCGCGGGCGCGGGAATGGTGGACCCGAACGTGTTCGCGAACGTGGGCTACGACCCCGAGCGCTGGACGGGCTTTGCCTTCGGCTTCGGGCTCGACCGCATCGCCATGATCCGTCACCAGATCAGCGACATCCGCCTGCTGTACGAGGGCGACCTGCGCTTCCTGGAGCAGTTCTCGTGAAGTTGCCGCTCGAATGGCTGCGCGAGCACGTGGCCACCGACCTCGACGACTCCGCCCTGGCGGAGCGGCTCACCGCCACCGGCACCGCCGTGGAGCGCACGATCGAGCGGGGCATTCCCGCAACCAGCGGGAACCGCGAGGCGTTCCGCATCGGCAAGGTGCTGTCGGCCGATCAGCACCCCGATGCCGACCGCCTGCGCGTGCTGAGCGTTGACACCGGTGATGACGCCCCGCGGCAGATCGTGTGCGGCGCCCCCAATGTGGCAGCCGGCCAGACCGTGGCGGTCGCCCTGCCCGGGGCCGTCATGCCAGGCGGCCAGAAGCTGGGCAAGGCGAAGCTGCGCGGGGTGGAGAGCCTGGGCATGGTGCTGAGCGCCAGCGAGCTGGAGCTGGCCGAGGAGTCCGAGGGCATCATGGTGCTGGCGGACGACCTCGCGGCGGGCACACCGGTTCTCGACGTGCTGCCCCCGCCCGGCACGATCCTCGAGCTCGAGCTCACCCCCAACCGCGGCGACTGCCAGGGCATCTACGGCATCGCGCGCGAGGTGCATGCCATCACCGGGGCACCGCTGCACGCCCTCGACACCGCACTGCCGCCCGAGGATGGCGCGGGCACGGTGGGCGACTACGTGTCGCTGCGGGTGGAGGCCCCCGATCTCTGCCCCCGCTACATGGCGCGGGTGCTCCTGGATGTGCGCGTGGGCCCATCGCCCGACTGGATGGTGCGCCGCCTGGAGGCCGCGGGCATGCGCAGCATCAACAATGTGGTGGACATCACGAACTACGTGATGCTGCTCACCGCCCAGCCGCTGCACGCCTTCGACCTGGACCGCCTGGCGGGTCCGGGAATCGTGGTGCGCCGTGCGACCCCCGGCGAGACCATCACCACGCTGGACGGCCAGGACCGCACGCTGTCGGCCGACCACCTGGTGATCGCCGATGCCGAGAAGCCCGCGGTGATCGCCGGCATCTTCGGCGCGGAGTTCGCCGAGGTGTCGGAGGGCACCACCCGGGTGCTGCTGGAGGCGGCCACCTTCGACGGCCCGTCCATCATCCGCACCTCGTTGGGGCTCGGCCTGCGTACCGAAAGCAGTGCACGGTTCGAGAAGGGGCAGCCCACCGACCTGCCCCCCGTGGCCATGGCCATCGCCTGCCGGCTCATGCACGAGCTGGCCGGGGCGTCGCTGGTGCCCGGCGCGCTTGACGAACAGGCTGCGGTGGATAGCCCGACACCCATCACGCTGCGCCACGCGCGCGTGGCCACCATCCTGGGCACCGACATCTCCGCCGGCGAGGCGGCGGGGATCCTGGAGCGCCTCGGGTGCACCGTGCAGCCGGGTGACGATGCCCATGTGGTGACCGTGCCGTGGTGGCGCACCGCCGACCTGCAGCGCGAGATCGACCTGATCGAGGAGGTCGGTCGCGTCCACGGCCTGGATCGCATCCCGGCCGTGCTGCCGCGCCTCGAGGCACATGCCGCGCTGTCGCCCGAGCAGCAGGTGGTGCGTCGGCTGTCGCGGTACGCCGCCGACCAGGGGCTGAGCGAGGCCATCACGTACCGCTTCGTCCCTGAGCACGACGCCGACCGCCTGGGGCTGCCCGCCGACGACGAGCGGCGCAAGGTGGTGCGCATCGCGAACGCCCTCAGCGACGAGATGGCCGTGATGCGCCGCTCGCTGGTGCCGGGGCTGCTGCGCGCGGTGGAGCGTAACCAGGCCCACCAGCGCCGCGATGGCGGCATCTTCGAGGTGGGGCGCACCTACGTGCCGGCCAACGACGGTCTGGCGGATGAGCCCGAGGAGATCACCGCGCTGCTGTTCGGGGCTCCGGGTGCGCGTGGCTGGCGCCAGTCGCCCGCCGAGGTGGATGTCTGGGCGGCCACGGGCCTGGCCATCGCGCTCGCAGGCGCGGTCGGGGTCGAGGCCCAGGCCATCGCGGGGCTGCGCCAGCCGTGGATGCACCCGGTGCGCCAGGCGCGCATCACGGCGGGCGGCATCGTGGTGGGCGTGGCGGGCGAGGTGCACCCTGCCGTACTGCGTGACTTCGGCGTCCGCGGGCCCGTGGCCGCGCTCACCCTGATGGTGCGCGAACTGGTGAAGGTGCGCCCGGCGGATCCGCGTCGTTACACCGACCTCATCTCCGTGCCGGTGTCCACGCGCGACCTGGCCATGCTGATCCCCGACACCGTCACGGCAGCGCATGTGCTGGACGTCGCCCGCGAGGCGGGTGGCGACCTGGTTCGCGGCGCCGAGGTGTTCGACCACTACGCCGGCGATCAGGTGCCCGACGGCCGCGTGAGCCTGGCGATCCGGCTCACCATCGCCGAGCCCGGGCGTACGCTCACCGACGACGAGATCGACGGCGTCACGCAGCGGGCCGTGGCCGCGCTGGGTGATCAGGTGGGGGCGGAACTCAGGTCATGAGCACGGTCCACGTGGTGGGCGCGGCGGGATTCTCCGGAGCGCAGCTGGCGGCGCTGGTGGACGCCCACCCGTACTTCTCGCTGGGGCAGGTGACGGCCCGTGCCGATGCCGGCAGGCGGCTGGTGGATATCGCCCCCGAGTACCGCGTGGACGCCGTGCTGCAACCGCTGGACCTCGACGCCGTGGGGCCGGGCGACTTCGCGGCGGTGTGCTACCCGCATGCCGATGCCGCAGCCACGGTGAGCGAGTTGGTGGATCGGGGCGCGCGCGTGGTGGATGTGTCGGCCGACCACCGCTTGCGCGATGCCGCCCTGTATCCGGAGTGGTACGGGTTCACGCATCCGCGCCCCGACCTGCTGGCCGAGGCCGTGTACGGGCTTCCCGAGATCAACAGCGATGCCATCGCGGGTGCGCGCGTGGTCGCGAACCCCGGCTGCTACCCCACGGCATCGCTGCTGGCGCTCCTCCCGATGAAGGAGGCCATCACCGACATCGTGATCGACGCCAAGAGCGGCGTGAGCGGCGCGGGCAAGACGCCCACCCCCGATGTCCATTACTCGTCGGTCGCCGACAGCGTGCGCGCGTACAAGGTGGCCACCCACCGGCACCAGCCGGAGATCGCCCAGGAGATCGGCGCGCCCGTGACCTTCACGCCGCATCTGGTGCCGGTTGACCGGGGCCTGCTGGCCTCGTGCTACGCGCGATTCGACGGCGACGCGCCGCACCCCGATGACCTGCGCCAGGCCTATGCGGCCTTCTACGCCGATGCGCCCTTCGTGGAGGTGGTGGAGCAGCCGCCCGGCATGCGGGCCGTGCAGCGCACCAACTACGCCCAGGTGTGCCCCATGGTGGACGGGGCGGCAGGCCGCCTCATCGCGTTCGGCGTGATCGACAACCTGATGAAGGGGGCCGCCGGCCAGGCGGTGCAGAACCTCAACCTCATGGCCGGCCGGCCTGAGGAGGAGGGGCTCCTCTGACCCTCTGGGAACCGGTCCAGCGCACCGACTGGATCGGCGCGCCGGAGGGGCTCGCGCGCGTCGATGGCACCGGGGTCACGGCCCCGGATGGCTTCCGCGCGGCTGGCGTGGCGGCGGGGCTGAAGGGCGACGGGCTGCTTGACCTGGGGATGCTGGTGAGCGACCGCCCGGCGTCGTCGGCCCTGATCGACACGCCGAGCGCCCTGCCATCGGCGGCGGTCATCTACACGCGCACCCTCCATGCCGGAAGCCTGCGCGGGGTGGTGGTGAACAGCGGGTGCGCCAACGCCGCCACCGGGGATCAGGGCATCGTGGATGCCCGGGCGATGGGGGAGACGGCCGCGGCGGCGGCCGGCCTGCCCGTGGGCAGCCTGGCGGTGTGCTCCACGGGCGTCATCGGCGAGCGCCTGCCGATGAAGGCGCTCACGGCCGGCGTGGATGCGGCGGCCTCGTCCCTGTCGCCCGATGGAGGCCCGGACTTCGGTGAGGCCATCCGCACCACCGACGCCTTCGCGAAGGGCGGGACGTTCCGCCTGGCGCTGCCTGGTGGCGAGGTGACCATCGGCGCGGCGGCCAAGGGCGCCGGGATGATCCGCCCGGACATGGCGACCATGCTTGCCTATGTCACCACCGACGCCTGCGTGCTGCCGGACGACCTGCTTCGCGCCACGCGCGCGGCGGCGGCGGATGGCTTCAACCGCATCAGCGTGGACGGCCAGATGAGCCCCAGCGACACGCTGCTGGTACTGGCCAACGGTGAGGGGCCGCCCCTCGGTGGTGCGGACCTCGCGCGCTTCGCGGACGCGCTGCAGGCCATCTGCCGCTACCTGGCCATCCTCATGGTGAAGGACGGCGAGGGCGCCGAGCATGCCGTGCGCGTGGTGGTGGACGGCGCGCTGGACGACGCCGAGGCCGAGCGGGTGGCGCGGGGCGTGGGGGAGAGCGCGCTGGTGCGCACGGCCGTCTATGGCCGTGACGCAAACTGGGGCCGGGTGCATCAGGCCGTGGGCCAGGCGCTCGCCGCGACGGGCGGCCACGTGGACTTCTCGCTGAGGTTCGACGGCGTGCTGCCCGACGGCCAGGGCATCGCCGAGGTCATGTCGCGTCCCGAGTACGAGATGCAGGTGGGGCTGGGGCGCGGCACGGGAGCAGCCGAGGTGTTCGTGAGCGATCTCGGCCACGGCTACGTGTCCGTGAACGCCGACTACCGCACGTAGCGCCTAGACTGCCGCCCCTATGGGCGAGACCAACCGCACCAACCTCCCCGACCGTGCCGACGTGCAGGCGCGCGCCGCAGTGCTGCTGGAGGCGCTGCCGTACATCCGCGAGTTCGCGGGTGCCACGGTGGTCATCAAGTACGGCGGCGCGGCCATGACGAACCCCGAGTTGAAGGCGTCGTTCGCCCGCGACATCGCGCTGCTCAAGTTCGTGGGGATGAACCCGGTGGTGGTGCACGGGGGCGGTCCCGATATCTCGTCCTACTCCGACCGACTGGGCCTGGACGTGAACTTCGTGGACGGCCTGCGCGTGACGGATGAGCCCACCATGGAGCTGGTGAAGATGGTCCTCATCGGCAAGGTGAACAAGGAGATCGTGGCCCAGTTGCAGGTGGCCGGCGTGAAGGCCGCCGGGCTGTCCGGGGACGACGGCGCGCTCATCCGTGCGCGCCCGGCCACCAGCGACAGCGGCGACCTGGGGTTCGTGGGCGAGGTGGATCGGATCGATCCCGGAATCCTCGAGGCGCTCGACGATTTCGTGCCGGTGGTGGCGTCCGTGGGCGTGGACGCCGAGGGCCAGAGCTACAACATCAACGCCGACACGGTGGCGGGCGCCCTTGCGGCGGCCCTCCGCGCCCGGCGGGTCATCTTCCTCACCGACGTCGAGGGCGTGTACCACGACTTCTCCGACAAGACGTCGCTCATCGCCAAGTGCGCGCTTGCTGATGTTGAGGGCCTTCTGGCCTCGGGTGGTATCGACTCCGGGATGATCCCGAAGCTCACGGCCGTGCGCACCGCCATCCGGGGCGGCGTGGAGGCCGCCCAGATCGTGGACGGCCGGGTGCCGCACTCGGTGATCATGGAGCTGTTCACCGAGCAGGGGCTGGGCACCATGGTCACGGCGGAATGACCGCATGATCCGCGAGCAGACCGTGGAGCGCGAGCGGGCGGCGCTCATGCGCAACTACGGGCGCTACCCGGTGGAGTTCGTGCGGGGCGAGGGCGCGTGGCTGTTCGATCCCGACGGGCGCGGCTACCTGGACTGCATGTCGGGTATCTCGATGATCAACGCGGGCCACTGCCACCCCGACGTGGTGGCGGCCATTCGCGAGCAGGCCGGGGTGCTCATCAACACGAGCAACCTGTACTACACCGACCCCATGATCGAGCTCGCGGAGTGGATCCGCGATACGTCAATGGGTGGACGGGTGTTCTTCTGCAACTCCGGCGCCGAGGCATCGGAGGCAGCGCTGAAGCTGGCACGCAAGCACGGCGGGCCGGAGCGCACCGAGGTGGTGGCGCTGGTGGACGGCTTCCACGGGCGCACCATGGGCGCGCTGTCGATGACCGGCCAGCCGGGGAAGCAGGAGGCCTTCCGCCCCCTGGTGCCGGGCGTGGCCCATGTGGAGCGCAACGACCACGAGGCCCTGCGGGCGGCCGTCACCGATCGCACATGCGCCATCGCGCTCGAGATCGTGCAGGGCGAGTGCGGCGTGTATCCGCTGGAGGACTCCTTCGTGCACCTCGCACGCCAGCTGGCCGATGAGTCCGGCGCCCTGCTGATCGTCGATGAGATCCAGACCGGCATGAGCCGTACCGGGCCCCTCTACGCCTATCAGGACGTCGGGATCGAGCCCGACGTGATGTGCCTGGCCAAGAGCCTCGGTGGCGGCTTTCCCATCGGCGCCATCACCGCGCGCCCCGGCGTGGACGACGTTTTCCAGCCCGGTGACCACGGCAGCACGTTCGCCGGCAGCCCGCTCGCGTGCGCCTCGGCCCTGGCGGCGGCGCGGGTGCTGGATGACCCCGCGCTGCAGGACCACGTGCGCCGGGAGGGTGCATGCTTCCTGGCGGGCCTGCAGGCGCTGGTGGATGACGGGCTGGCCGTGGAGGCGCGCGGTCGGGGCCTCATGTGCGCAATCGACCTGCCGGGCACCAACGCGGCGGAGGTCGTGGCGGCCATGCTCGACCGGGGCTTCCTGGTGAACAACACCAGCGCCCGCACCGTGCGGTTCCTCCCCCCGCTGGTGATCACGGGCGATGAGCTCGCCACGGTGCTGGCGGCGCTGCGCGACGTGCTGTCGGCCTGACCCCGGCCCCCGGTGCCAGGCACTTAACCGTTCGTGCACCGCAGGGCGGGAGCCCGTCCGGGGCGCGCGCCTATGATGCGCGCATCGCGGAAAGGAGGTGGTCCAAATTCCTTCAGACCATATGTGCGTAGGTGGCGGCAGCTAGGGGGCGACTCCCCTGATGAGCAGCTGCAGCCGGGGGATCGAGCGAACCCGCTCCCTGGCGACTCCACTGCCGCTCACCGTCCTCGAGGGCCCGGTCGGACCATTCCGCCCGGGCCCTCGGCGCGTTCAGGGGGCCGCGACGGTCCGTGCCCGGCCCAGCACCGCGTCGAGCATGGCGGGGGTCAGTCGCCCCGTGAACGTGTTCTGCTGGCTCGGGTGGTAGGTCCCCATCACCGTGACCCCACCGATCGTGGCCTCGGCGCCGTGGGAGAAGCGCGGACGGGGCCGGGGGATGTCATCGCCGCGGGCGGCCAGCACGCGCAGCACGCCATCCCAGGCGAACCCGCCGAGGGCGAGGATGACCCTCGACCTCGGGCAGAGGTCGAGCTCCCTCGCGAGGAACGGGATGCAGGAGTCCCGCTCGCCGGGCGTGGGCCGGTTGGCCGGTGGCGCGCACCGGACCACGGCGCTCATCCGGCAGCCGATCAGGCGCAGGCCGTCATCGCGCGAGTTCGACTCCGCCTGGTTCGCCAGGCCGGCCCGGTGGAGCGCGGCCACCAGGAAATCGGCGCTGCGATCGCCCGTGAACATGCGACCGGTGCGGTTGGCGCCATGCGCCGCGGGCGCCAGCCCCACGATGAACAGCCATGGGTCGGGATCGCCGAACCCCGGGACCCCGCGCGACCAGTACTGCTGGCCCCGGTACCGCGCGGGCGGATCCTCGCCCACGTCCTCGCGCCATGCCACCAGACGGGGGCATGCGGTGCATGCGGCCACCTCGGTCGCGAGGTCCTCAAGGCCATCGGTCACAGAACTGCCCCGCTCTCGTTAAAGCCCGATGAGGTGTCAGGCACCGGGGTGTGGGCTAGGGCGAGGTGGCGAAGTAGGAAGGCCTCGGTGGCCGACTGGGTTGCGGGGTCGTGCTGGAGGCTGCGGTGGTGGCCGCCCATCTCGACGTGCAGGTGCTTGGGCTGCGTGGCACGCGTCCAGAGGTCGTAGGTGACCCCCCACGGCACCACCTCGTCGCCCGTGGCGTGCCAGAAGCCGCGGGCGACGCCATCGTGGCGCCAGGTGGATGGGCCCAGAGGGTGGCGCAGCGGCCAGTCGTCACCCAGGCGCGTGGCGAGCGATTCGGGCCGGGCGG
>CAZPAT010000003.1:2944-8003 GCA_964584485.1 uncultured Bifidobacterium sp. | reverse complement strand
TGGCGCAGCGGCCAGTCGTCACCCAGGCGCGTGGCGAGCGATTCGGGCCGGGCGGGGCAGATGGCCACAACCGCGCGCACATCCGCGTGAAGGGGCGCGCATGTGAGCGCGAGGAACCCGCCCATGGATGAGCCCCGCAGGCCCAGTACACCGGCCCCGCGATGCGCCAGGTCGTCGAGGCACGCCAGCACGTCGCCGATCATGCCCTCGTCCATGGGGCCCGGGGTGCCGCCGTGCCCGCGCAGGTCGGGCACCAGCGCCCACAGGCCGCGGGCGCGAAGGCGCGCCGCGAAATCGGCGTGGTTGTCCTTGCGGCTGCCGTAGCCGTGGAGGATCACCACGCCGGGCGCGCCCAGGTCGCCCTCCGCGAGAAGGGCCTTCATGGGGCGGCCATCGCGGGATGCGAGGCGGATGGGATCGAGCGGGGTATCCACGGCCGCGCGAGCCTAGCCCGCGTTGCTAGGGTGCCCCGGCTTATGCAGCCGCTTTCACAGGTCCTCCCGCCGTCCGCGACGACGACCCCCGAGGGGCACCTGTCCATCGGCGGGTGCGATGTCGTCTCCCTTGCCGCGGAGTTCGGTACCCCGCTGGTCATCTACGACGCCGCGCTCCTGCGCGACACCATGCGCCGCTACGTGCAGGCGCTTCGCGCCCACGATCCGCGCGCCGAGGTGGTGTACGCGAGCAAGGCCTTCTGGGCCCAGGCGCTGCTGCGCATGGCGCACGAAGAGGACCTGCGCATGGACGTGGCCTCGGGTGGCGAGTTGTTCATGGCGCTGCACGCGGGGTTCCCGGCCGAGAAGATCGTGATGCACGGCAATGCCAAGGACGCGCGGGAGATCGGCGAGGCGCTCGATGCCATGGTCGGCCTGATCGTGGTGGACAGTCTCGACGAGATCGCCCTGCTCGATGAGCTGGCGGGCGAGCGGGGCCGCAGCCAGGACGTTCTGGTGCGCGTGACCCCCGGCGTCAAGCCATCCACGCACAAGTACATCTCCACCGGGCAGCTCGACAGCAAGTTCGGGTTCTCGCTGGAGGGCGGGCTGGCGGCCCAGGCCGTGGCCGCCTGCCGTGCGGCGGCCAACCTGAACCTGGTGGGCCTGCACTGCCATATCGGATCGCAGATCTTCGAGTTGGGGGCCTATCCGGCCGCCGCCGCACTGCTGGCGGCGTTCGTGAAGGAGCAGGGGGGCAGTGACCTCACGGTGATGGACATGGGCGGTGGCCTGGGTATCGCGTACACGCGCGAGGACGACCCGCCGTCGGTGGAGGAGTTCGCCGACACGGTGATGGATGCCGTGCATGCGGAGTGGGATGCCGCAGGCCTGCCGCGCCCGCGGGTGCTCGTGGAGCCCGGGCGCAGCATCGTGGGTCGTGCAGGCCTCACCGTGTACCGGGTGACGGGCACGAAGGACATCCCGGGCGTGCGCCGGTACGTGGCCGTGGACGGCGGCATGAGCGACCTCATGCGCCCCATGCTCTACGGCGCAGCCTACGAGGCGATCCTGCCCGACCGGCCCGAGGCAGAGGCCACGGACACCCTCCGGCTGGTCGGCAAGCATTGCGAGAGCGGCGACGTGCTGATCCAGGAGGCCGAGCTTCCGCCCCTGGCACGTGACGACCTGGTGTGCATCCCGGCCACCGGCGCCTACGGTGTGGCCATGGCCAGTAACTACAACGGCGTCACCCGCCCCGCGGTGGTGTTCGTGGAGGACGGCCGCGCAACGGTGGTGGTGCGCCGGGAGACCTACGCCGAACTGGTGGCGCGGGACCTGTGAGCGACGTCGTGCGCATCGGCATGCTGGGGTGCGGCACGGTGGGGCAGGGGGTCGTGCGCATCCTGCACGAGACCGCCGGAACCATCGAGCGCGCGACCGGGCATCGCCTGGAGATCGCGCGGGTGCTGGTGCGCGATGCCCAGGCCGACCGCCCCGGACTCGACCCCGCCGTGCTCACCACCGATGTCGAGGACATCCTGGGCGACGACCAGATCGACATCATCATCGAGGTGATGGGCGGGGTGGACCCCACGCATGAGTGGCTGGTGCGCGCGCTCGGCCACGGCACATCGGTGGTGACCGCCAACAAGCAGCTGCTCGCGCGGTTCGGGCCGGAGCTGCTGGCCGCCGCCGAGGAGGGTGGCAGCGAGATCCGCTTCGAGGCGTCGGTGTGCGCCGCCATCCCCGTGATCAAGGTGTTGCGCGAGTCGCTGCTGGCCGCCGAGATCGAGTCGGTCATGGGCATCGTGAACGGCACCACCAACTACATCCTCAGCGAGATGCGCCGCAGCGGCATGACCTACGCCGACGCGCTGGCCCAGGCGCAGGACCTGGGCTACGCCGAGGCCGACCCCACCGAGGACGTGGGTGGCGCAGACGCCGCGGCCAAGATGGCCATCCTGTCGTCCATCGCCTTCCACACCCGGGTTCTGATCGATGACGTTCCCTACACCGGGATCGACGAGTTGCAGTCCGACGACGTGGACATCGCCCACGAGCTCGGCTTCGTGATGAAGCTGCTGGGCATCGCCCGCCTCGCCGACGGCGCGGTGTCGGTGCGCGTGCACCCGGCCCTGGTGCCGGGCGACCATCCGCTGGCCTCGGTTAACGGCGCGGACAACGCCGTGCTGCTGGAGAGCAGCATGGTGCGCCAGATCATGCTGGAGGGGCCAGGCGCCGGCGGCACCGAGACGGCGAGCGCCGTGGTGGGGGATGTGCTGAGCATCCTTGGCAGCCGCCCCGGGTCGTTCCTTGGCGGGGCCCTGGCCGACGCCGGCCGGCCGATGGCCGCCGATGGGGCCCTGGAGAGCGCCTTCTACCTGCGCCTCGAGGTGGCGGACAAGCCGGGTGTGCTCGCACGCATCTCGTCGGTGCTGGGTGAGTGCGGGGTGTCCATCCTCACGGTGCTGCAGCGGGGCGAGGGCGAGAGCGCCCGACTCGTCATGATCCTCCACCGTGGCCCGGAGGGACAGGTGCAGGATGCCCTGGTGAGGCTGCGCGACATGCCCGAGGTGCGTGACGAGCCCGTGCTCATCACCGTGGTGGGCAGCGGAGAGGCGCCGTCGTGAGCGCTGCCGCACTGCGCGGCATGCCGCTGATCGAGCGCTACCGGGAGTTCCTGCCGGTCACGGAGGCCACGCCCGTCATCAGCATGGGGGAGGGCGCAACCCCGCTGGTGCGCCTGGACAAGCTGTCGGAGTGCCTTGAGCTCGACGTGCACGTGAAGCTGGAGGGCCTGAACCCCACGGGCTCGTTCAAGGACCGCGGCATGTGCTTCGCCATGAGCAAGGCGGTGGAGGAGGGCGCCACCGCGGTGATCTGCGCGAGCACCGGAAATACCTCCGCGGCGGCCGCCGCCTACGCCGCCCGCGCCGGGCTCACCTGCGCGGTCATCATCCCGGGAGGCAAGATCGCCCTCGGCAAGTTGGCGCAGGCGCTGATCTACGGCGCCAAGGTGCTCGCGGTGAATGGGAACTTCGACGATGCGCTGCGCATCGTGCGCGAACTCAGCGACAACCACCCGATCGCCCTTGTCAACTCGCTCAACCCGTACCGCCTCGAGGGCCAGAAGACCGCCGCGTTCGAGGTGTGCGACGCCCTGGGCGACGCCCCCGACGTGCTGTGCATTCCCGTGGGCAACGCCGGGAACATCTCGGCGTACTGGATGGGCTTCGGTGAGTACCGGGCTGCCGGGCGGGCGACGCGGCTGCCCCGCATGATGGGCTTCCAGGCGGAGGGCTCGGCACCGCTGGTGCGGGGCGAGGTGGTGAGCGACCCCGAGACCGTGGCCACCGCCATTCGCATCGGCAACCCGGTGCGCGGTGAGCAGGCCATGGCGGCCATGACCGACTCGGGTGGCGGCGTGGACAGCGTCACCGATGACGAGATCCTCGCGGCCTACCGCATGCTGGCCGCGAGCGAGGGCGTGTTCTGCGAGCCCTCGTCGGCGTCCAGCGTCGCCGGGCTCATCAAGGCGCACGCGGCCGGACGGTTCACCACAGGTGAGCGGGTGGTGTGCGTGCTCACCGGGAACGGGCTGAAGGATCCCGACACCGCGATTGCCCAGAGCGGGTCGGTCATCGAGGTCCCGGCCGAGTACGCCGCGGCGGAGAGGGCCCTGTATGGCGGGTGAGTCCGAGGTGCTCAGCATCACCGCACCGGCGACGTCGGCCAACCTGGGCCCCGGGTTCGACGTGCTGGCGCTGGCGCTCGACCTCGCGAATGAGGTGCTCATCCGGCGGCGCCCCGGCCCGCTCGAGGTGCACGTGGAGGGCGAGGGCGCGGACGAGGTCCCGTCCGATGAGACGAATCTCCTGTGCCGGGCCATGCTGGCCGGCATGCCCGACCTGGACGGCCTGGAGATCACCTGCCGCAACCGCATCCCCTTCGGGCGCGGCCTGGGCTCATCCGCCGCCGCGGTGTGCGCGGGGCTGGTGGCCGCCAACGCCCTTGGAACCCTGCGCTGGAGCCCGTCGGACATGCTGGCGCACGCCATCGGGTTCGAGGGCCACGGCGACAATGCCGCGGCGTGCCTGGACGGCGGCATCACGGCCCTGGTGCCCGGCCCCCGTGCGCTGCGCGTGCAGCCGCCGGACGGGCTGGCGCTGGTGGTGGTCGTCCCCTCATCGCGCGTCAGCACCGACGAGGCGCGCGGCGCGCTTCCCGCAGAGGTGCCGGTGTCCACCGCCGCGCACTCGATATCGGCCACCGCCGGCCTGCTGCTCACGCTCGAGCGCGGGTACGTGGACGAGATCCCCGAGTTCCTCGTGGACCGGCTGCATGAGCCCCACCGCGGCCCGCTGTGCCCGGGCCTGGATTCGCTCCGCGCCATCGCGCACCCGGGCCTGCTCGGCGTGACCGTGTCCGGATCGGGCCCCAGCATGCTGATGTGGGTGACCCCGGTCGAGGCACCGGGCATCGCCGACGCCGCCCGCGCCGTGCTGTCGGCGGAGGGCGTGGATGCCGAGGTGCGGGTGGAGCGCATCGCGCCGTCAGGCATCCGCGCACGCTGGCAGGGCACCGAGGGCGCGCGCCTGTCGCGCACGCCCGGCTAGCCGCCG
>CAZPAT010000003.1:0-2844 GCA_964584485.1 uncultured Bifidobacterium sp. | reverse complement strand
GCCTGCGCCGATAGGCTCCGCGCGCACCTGTGATTAGTTTCCGGTAACGCCGGGTACATAACGTGCCCGGGGGTAGCGGACTCCACCCGCCCGGGCGATGCCCCGATCGCGGGTGGCGTCCATCCTGCGGTACATGACCTCGGATCACCTCTCCCACGCAGTTCGTCGAGCCCTGCCGCGTCGCGGGCGCCGGCGTGCTGCCCCGTCCCGGCCGGTGCTGACGCAGTCCGGCCCTCGGCCGCACGCGGTTTCGTATTGGCCGGGGCGGCCCGGCGTGAAGAGCGTCGTGCTCGTGGTTCTGGCGGTGGTCATGATGGCCGCGATGACCGTGGCCCACGTGCACCGGGCAGCCGCTGCGGTGACGGTCACCTACCCGTGGGCCTGGACGGGCGTCGCCCCTTCGGCCGTCGCCATCGACTCATCGGGAAACGTGTACACCGCGAATGCGGGTGACAACACGGTCAGCAAGATCTCGCCCGACGGAACAACGACGCAAGCCTGGGCTGCGACAGGATCGACCCCCAGGGACATCGCGATCGACGCCGACGACAACGTGTACACCGTCGACTTGAACAGCGATTCGGTCACGAGAATCACCCCCGACGGCACTCCGACGGCTGGGTGGGCGAGCACCGGGGACGGTCCGAATGCGATCGCCATCGATGCGGACGGCAATGTGTACACCGCGAACTACAACGACGGCACGGTCACCCGCATTCGCCCCGATGGCACGTCGGATCGATCATGGGCCACCGTCGGCGGGAACCCGAGCGCCATCGCCGTGGACGCATCGGGCAACGTCTTCACCACGCTTGCCGCCGGTACGCTCGCCAGAATCACCCCCGATGGCACGACGGATTCGTCATGGGCCACCGTCGGCGCAGACCCCACTGGCGTCACGGTCGACTCGGCGGGCAACGTGTACGTGACGAACTCACTTTCCGCCAGCGTCACAAAGGTCACTCCCGGTGGTGACGCCTCCTCCTTCGGCACGGCGACGGGGTCCGATCCGAACGCGATCGCCATCGATGCCGCGGGCAACGTCTACACCGCGAACTGGTCGTCGAACAGCGTCACCAAGATCTCGCCCGATGGAACAACGACGCAAGCCTGGGCTGCGACAGGCGCAGCGCCTTTCGATCTGGCGATCGACTCATCCGGGAACGTCTACACCGCGAACCAATCGTCGGGCAGCGTCACCAAGATCGCCCCGGGAACCAGTTCGCAGCAGTTCGGGGGTTCCACGGGTCTCAATCCGCGTGCCATCGCCGTCGATTCATCCGGCAACGTCTTCACCGCGAACCGCAACGACAACACGGTCACGAGGATCCAACCCGACGGGACAACCACGCAGAGTTGGGCCACGACAGGGAGCACCCCCCTTGACATCGCCATCGACGCGGACGACAACGTCTACACCGCGAACAACGGCGACAGCACGGTCACAAAGATCAGCCCTGCCGGCGTTGTGACCACCACCTGGGCTTCGATGCCGGGGTCCGCTCCATTGGACATTGCAATCGACGCCTCGGGCAACGTCTACACGGCCAACGGGGGTGACAGCAGCGTCACCAAGATCACTCCCGATGGCACGGCGACGCCGCAGTGGGCCACGATGAGCCCGCGCCCCGTTGCGATCGCCGTTGACGCCGAGGCCAACGTCTATACCGCTAACTGGAGCGATGCGAGTAGTGACCGCGGTGTCACGAAAATCGCTCCCGACGGTACCGCTGAAACCATCGCGTCCGGTTCTACCGATCTCGGTGATGGGGGGTATTCGATCACCGTTGATGCCCTGGGCAACGTGTACACGGCGAACTGGACTGACGACAAGATCACGAAGATCGTGCCTGGTGGCGTGCCCACGAAGCTCTGGGCCAACACGGGCGACCAGCCCTCTGGCATCGCCACAGATGCTTTTGGCAACGTCTACGTGTCGAACAACGGCGTTAATTCCATCACGCGGGTCACACCGGATCGGGTCACCACGACGGCGTGGGGCGCGACGAACCCCGGAACTGGTCCTCAGGACCTCGCGATTGACGCCGTGGGCAACGTCTATACCGCGAATGCGGCGACTGACAGCGTCACGAGGATCTCCCCGGACAGCCATCCGGCGCCCCCCGCCAGCGCATCCGCGCCGAGCGCCATCGCCTCCGATGGGAAGGCCACCATCACCGTCACCCGTAACGACGCCTCGGGTCGCCATGGGGTGCCGAGCTCCTATCGCGTGCAGGTCGTGGGCGACACTTCGAAGAGCTGCACCGTCGGCGCCTACGGGCCCAGTACGTGCGAGATCACCGGGCTGGCCAATGGCACCGCGTACTCATTCGAGACCATCGCCCGGCTCGCGACGTGGAACGCCGCGGCGTCCGCTCCCTCCAGCGCAGTGACCCCCGCCACCGTTGCCGGCGCCCCCGGCTCAGTCGCGGCCGCCGCAGGAGATGCCCAGGCGGTCGTCTCGTGGGTGGCCCCCGCGCTCAATGGTGGAGCATCAATCACTTCCTATACGGCAACGGCATCGCCAGGGGGCGCGTTCTGCACCAGCGCGACGAGCCCCTGCACCATCACCGGCCTCGCCAACGGCACGACCTACACGGTGACCGTGACCGCCACCAACGTCGTCGGTACCTCGTCGGTCTCGGCTGCGAGTGCCCCGTTCACCCCCGTGGCCCCCGCGGCCCCCGCGGCCCCCGCGCCGACTTCCGCCGCCGCTGTGCCCGCTGCGCCGGCGCCAGCCGCAGCTCCCGCCGACCCGTGCGCCGGGCTCTCGGGTCTTGTCGCAACGGCATGCGATTCCAGCGCGGTCCGCGACCAGCAAATCGCGGCCGCCACGGCCACCCG
>CAZPAT010000002.1:25623-29337 GCA_964584485.1 uncultured Bifidobacterium sp. | reverse complement strand
ACCTGCGCCTCCTCGGCCATGTTCGAGATGGTCTCGATGCCGGTGTAGGCGATCATCGCGAGGGTTACGCCGATCACCACGTTGGTCCAGGTCGGCGCGACGCCCCACACGATGTTGTCCCAGAGGGTCGTGGGGGAGAACAGCACGAACAGCCCCACGATCACGAGCAGCACCTGCGTCCCCAGGTCCAGCACCGCGAGGCCCAGGTTGAGCCTGGCGGCCTCCTTGATCCCGACGATGTTCAGCACCGCGAGCAGGGCCACCACGCCGATTCCGACGATGATGTCCCAGGGGTTCGAGTTGAGGGGCTCCCAGAACACCCCGAGGTAGTGGGGCACGAAGAACGCCGAGATGGCGATCGTGATGATGTAGTTGAGCATCTGGCCCCAGGCCGCCCCGAAGGCCGCGCCCTCGTTGAACGCCTGGCGCGCGAACGACGACGAGCCGCCCGCCTCGGGGAACATCGCCGTCCCCTCGGTGTAGGTGATGGCGGTCGCGGCGAAGATGAGGCCGGCGAAGAGGAACACCAACGGGGTGAGCCCCAGCGCATACGCGGCCACGAGCCCGAGGGCGTAGTAGATCGACGACCCGACGTTGCCGTAGGCCGTGGCCCAGAGCCCGGGGACCCCGACCACGCGCTCCATCCGCTCGCGCCGACGGCGCCGGATGGCCACTTTCTACCTGTGCCTCATTCGGCGCGGCATCGTACTCCCGCACGGGTAGCATCGCGACGGCAGGCCCCCGCCGGGGGCCCTTAGCGACGGGGGTTGGCGTGGCACTCATCGAGGGCGTGGACGTGGTCTTCTACGGGGTGTGCAACATGGACCGCGCCGTGGCCTTCTATGAAGGCGCGCTCGGCCTCGAGATGAGCCAGCGCGCCGGCAACGACTGGGCACAGTTCAGCGTGGGGGGCACGGAACTCGGCCTGTTCGGCGAGCTCGCCACGGCCCCGCATCAGGGCGGCGCGACGGTCACCTTCCGCGTCACCGACATTCGCGCGCTCGATGCCGCGCTGGATGCCGCGGGGGCGAAGCGGGATCCCATCGAAGACATGGGCGGGGCCCTGTCGATGGAGTTCCTGGACCCCGACGGCAACCGCCTCGTGGCGGTTCAGATCACGGCGTAGGCGGAAGGGCGGCCTCGCGCTCGGCGGCCACCTTCGCCGCGAATCGCTCGGGGTCGGCCGCCATCACCAGCACGCGATCGGTCTCCCACGACATGGGCGCGTGCACGGTGACGGGACCGTCGAACTCCAGCAGCACGCCGTCGCCGGGCGCCGGGACGAACGCCACCATGCCCTTCGCGATGCGCACGCCGAGGCCGCCCCACCACGGCCACCGCCGCGAGGTGATGCGCGCGATGCGCTCGACGGGGATATCGGCATGGCCCACCCACCCCATGCGCACGCCGACCATGCCGTCTGCGACCTCGGCCTCGAACGGGCCGGTGGTGGAGGTGAGGAAGCGCGTCCAGCGCGAGGTGCGAAGCGGGAAGATCAACGGATCCTGATGGTACGCGCGCTCGTCCCGAGGCCCCGGGCCGAGGAGATCAGCACCCGTACCTGGTAGTCGCCCGGGGCCGTCCGCGCGGGGATCCTCAGGCGGACCGAGCGCCGTCCGCTGCCCGATGTCCCCGATCGCGCAACGACCATGCGGAAGGCACGGGCCCTGGTGATGCCCGGGAGCCTCCGGCGCACCTCCACGCGCCACGCCGCCCGCACGGGCAGGCGGAACGTCGCCCGCACCCATGGCCGCGCCGCCGATGCCCGCAGGGCCCGGGGCCGGGGTGCCCGGTCGGCTCGGCCGCGCTCCCCGGCGATGCGCGTTACGCCCACGGCAGTGGCCGACTCGGCGCCCAGCCCCGATGTCGCGCGCACCGCGACCTCCTCGGTGCCCAGTCGCGCGGTGAATGAGACTGCGTACGCGCCGTCGTCACCGATCCGGGCCACCCGCCGGCCCACCGCCACCCGCGCGATTCCCGCGGGGTCGCTGGCGTGACCCGCCACGGTCACCCGCCGCCCCGAGAGCGTGGCGCGCGCGGTGAGCGCCGGCGCGGTGGCGCTCACCGCCCCCGCCTCCGTGACGAACACCCCCGAAGCGCTCGCACCCGCGGGCTGCGTGGTGAACGACGCCACGGACCCCACCCCGGTGATGGCGGCGCGGCTTGCGGGCCCCGGCGTGGGGCTGCCATCGGGCAGGCGCGATGCCCGGAACACCGCGCCGGACGCCACGTCGCGCACCAGGACGTCCGCCCCCGATGCGAAGGCCACCCGTGCCCCGTTCGCGCTGATCGCCGGGCGAGCGGCCGACGCGCCGGTGGACATGCGGCGGGTCGTGCCGGCCGCGAGGTCCCGCACGTACGCGTCGGGCGTGGTGCCGGTGTCCCCGGCCACCAGCGGAGCGGTGGAGGCGAACGCCACGCGGGATCCGTCGCCCGAGATCGAGGGCAGCGACGAGATTCCCGTCGGCGACCCGCCGTCGGCGACGCTCGCGAGCACGATGGACCGCGTCGCGGGGCGCGCCACGTACACATCGCCGATGCCGTTGGCGTCTCCACCGGCCAGCACGGCCGCCGCGCCCGTCCCCTGGAAGGCCACCGCCCGCCCGTCGGCGCTGATTGCCGGCTGCTGCACCGGCTCGGGTGACTGCGCGCCGGCGGCCGTGCGCGACACCAGCACGACGGCCCGGGCCCGGAGGTCGGACACGTAGATGTCGGCGACGCCGTTCGCATCGCCCGGGGCGAGTGGTTCGGCACCGGAGGCGAAGGCCACGCGGGAGCCGTCGGACGAGATGGACGGCTGGCCGGTGACCCCGGAGGGCACCTGCCGGCGCAGGTGGTCGCGCGAGACGATCGTGATGCGGCCGGTCCGGGTGTCCTTGCGGAACACGTCGCGGGCCCCGCCGTTCGCGTCGCCCGGCATCAGGTCGGCCGCGGTGGACGAGAACACCACGAAGCGCCCGTCCAGCGATGCCGCGAAGGGAGGTGCGTCGGCGTCGTCGTCCACCGGTGCCGTGGAAGGGTGGCCGTCGGCGGTCGTCGAAACCATCTGCACCGCACCCGTGAGGAGATCCCGCATGAAGAGCTGGCGCACGCCGCCCGTCGGCTGGCCGCTGATGGGCGACGCCGACGTGAAGAGCAGGTACCGGCCATCCGGTGAGAAGGCCGCGCCATCCACGTCGGTCGGCGCCGCGCCGCCGCCCGGCAGGTACCCCTGCGGGCTCACGTCGCCGAACGCGCCCAATGCGGCGAAGGGGGCGAGGGCCATGGCGCAGGCGGCAAGGCCCATCGTGCTGCGGCGGGGCATGGGGAGTCAGGCTACAAAGCGCCCCGGCGCGCCGGGGCGGCCATGTGCCCGCGCGACATGCCGCCCGCGTGCGGTCGGGAGAACGTCTTAGATGCCCGCCGTGCCCGCTTCCCGCACACTCCTCGGCGCCCTCGGTGCGACGCTGGTGGCCGCGACGTCGGCCGCCGCGCTTCCGGTGGTGGCGATCGACGCCGGTCATGGAGGCTCGGATTCCGGTGCACTCGGTGCGCTGGCCCCGGATGCCGTGACGGGGCTCGAGCCGCGGTTCAACGTCTTCCTGCAGCCGGTGCTGCTGGAGAAGGACGTGAACCTCGACGTCGCCAACCGCTTGAACGCCTGGCTCGCGGCCCGCGGCTTCCCGACCCTCATGACGCGCTCCACCGACAACGCCGGCGGGGACGTGCCGTACA
>CAZPAT010000002.1:12853-25523 GCA_964584485.1 uncultured Bifidobacterium sp. | reverse complement strand
TTCCCGACCCTCATGACGCGCTCCACCGACAACGCCGGCGGGGACGTGCCGTACACCTCTGAGGGCGCGGATCTGAAGGCGCGCACCGATGCCGCGAACGCCGCGCTCGCCGAGATATTCGTGTCGATCCATCAGAACAGCTCGCGCACCGGTGCGAGCGGCACGGAGACCTACGTGCGCAGCAGCGCGCCCGAGGTGACGCACCTGCTGGCCGCCGGCGTCCAGAGGACGCTCGTGGCCTGCCTGGGGCTTCCCGACCGCGGGGTGAAGGAGCGGTCGTTCTACGTGCTGCGGAACACCGCGATGCCGGCGATCCTCGTGGAGGGCGCCTTCCTGTCCAACGAGGTGGACGCGTCCATGCTGGCCAGCCCGGACGTGCGCCAGAGGATGGCCGAGGCCATCGGCGGGGCCATCTTCCAGTACGCGGGCCTGGGCGACCCGGGGCCGATCTGCTCCGGCGTGGGCGTGGCGCCGCCTCCCGTGCCCAAGAAGATCGTGCTCACGCGCGCCGGCCGCAAGCTCACCCAGCGTGCGGGAATCAACCCGAAGCGGGGCGACCTGTGGATCGCCACCGTGCGCGATGCCTCCGGCGCGCCGATGTCGAGCATCCCCGTGCGCGCCCGACTGCCCAACGGCAAGGGCGTGAACACCACGAGCCGGCCGGACGGCAAGGCGCTGCTCGCCGTGCCGCGGCGAAAGGGCCGCGTGGTGGTGGCGGTGGCGATGCCCGGCATCAAGGTTGCGGCACGGGCCAAGGTGCCGGCCCGCCGCCGCTAGTCCCGGGAGTCCTCGAGGGCGTCCCACGCGCCCGCGATGGCCTGCACGCCGCCGGGCGGGAGGGCTCGATGACAAGCCGCCGCACGCCGTCGAGGTGCGTGGGTCGGGCGGCCGTGATGCACGCGCGACCGTCCTCGGTGAGGTGCGCTCGCTCGCTGCGGCGGTCGTCCGGGCACTGGCGGCGTTCCACGAGTCCGCGCGCCACCAGGCGGTCCACCAGCCGCGAGAGCCCTGACGGCGACAGCAGGGCGCCATCGGCCAGGTCGCCCAGGCGCCGATCGCCGCCGTCGGAGGTGGCCAGCATCAGCAGCACCTCGTACTGGGTGAGGGTGATGCCGTGCGCCGCCTGCATCTCGCCGGCCAGTCGGCGCACCACCGCGGCGTGCACCCGGAGGAAGCCGGCCCAGGCGTGCATCTCCTGGTCGCTCAGGCCGGCGAGATCCGTGGACAGTACCGGTGCTATTGCGCGAGCGTATGCGCCGCGCCGCCGTGGCAGGCCGGTGAACGGTGGGGCGCCATGGGGCGCGTCGGGGGCCGTTCGTAGGATCCGGCGGGATGGGAGAACCCGAACCGCCCCCGCAGGCGCCGAGCGCGGCGCGCCCCACGCCCGGGTCGGAGGGCGCGCGGACGGCGGGGGATAGGGTGCGCGACCTCATCGCCCGCGAGGGCAGGCCCGTGAGCGCGGCCGAGGTGGCCGTGGAGGCCCTGGGGATCGCCGGATGCCCGGAGCCGGTCGCCCGCCGGCTGGCCGGGGATATCGTCGCGCAGGATGCGCGCCTCGCGTGGGCGGACGACCTCATCGCGGACGCCGGCGGGCGCCGTGACCTCGCGCCGCTGGCCGCGATGTCCTTCTGCATCGTCGACCTGGAGACGACCGGCGGAGCCCCCGGATCGTGCGGCATCACCGAGATCGGCGCGGTCCGCATCGAGGGCCTCAGGGTGACCGAGCGGTTCTCCACGCTGGTCGATCCCGGGCATTCCATCCCGCCCCACATCACCCACATCACCGGCATCGACGACCGCATGGTGAGGGGCCAGCCGTCCATCGACGCGGCGCTGCCCGCATTCATCGACTTCGCCCGCGACGACGTCCTGGTCGCCCACAACGCACCATTCGACCTGCGCTTCCTCAACTACGAACGCCTGCGCCTGCGCGACGGCTACTTCACCCAGCCCTGGCTGGACACCCTGGTGCTCTCCCGGCGGCTGCTCGACGGCGTGGTGCCCCGGCATGACCTGGCGACCCTCGCGGCGTGGGCCGGCACCGCCGTGATGCCATCCCACCGGGCGCTGGCCGACGCCGAGGCAACGGCGGAGGTGCTGCTGGCCCTGATCGGCAGGCTGTCCCAGGGCGCCCGCACCACGCTCGACGCGGCGATGGCGATCGGCCAGCCGTCGTCCCGGCGCGGCCCGGGGGCGGCCGCAGCCGCCTGATCGTCGCCTGCGCGCGTGGGAGACTCACGCGGTGACTCCCGACGCCACCCGCGCAGCCGTACGCCGCCTCGTCCGCTGGTTCGATCGGGATGGCCCCGACCTTCCGTGGAGGCGCACGCGCGATCGCTGGGCCGTGCTGGTGTCCGAGGTCATGCTGCAGGCGACCCCCGTTGCCCGCGTCCTGCCCTACTACGAGGACTGGATGCGCCGGTGGCCCGCGCCCGGAGACCTGGCGGCGGTGACCGTGGGTGAGGCGCTCGCCGCATGGCAGGGCCTCGGGTACCCGCGCCGCGCACGGAACCTGCATGCGGCGGCCGGCGTGATCGCCGCGCACGGGTGGCCCGCGCCCGCGCGCTATGAGGATCTTCCCGGGGTGGGGCGCTACACCGCCGATGCGCTCCGCTGCTTCGCGGATGAGCAGCCCGTGCTGCCCGAGGACGTCAACGTGCGGCGCGTCGTGGCGCGCCGGTTCCCGGAGGGCTGGCCCGGCGCCCCGCACGGCCGGTCCTGGCACGCCGGGCAGGCGATGATGGATCTCGGCAGGGAGTTCTGCCGGGCACGTGCCCCCCGGTGCGATGACGGCTGCCCGATGCGCGCGGGGTGCCCCGCTGCCGACGCCGGGGTGGTGGACGAGGTCACGCCGCGCGCACGACGTCAGGCGCGGTATGAGGGGTCCATGCGCCAGCGCCGGGGGCACCTGCTGCGCGCGCTCGCGACGGATGGGCGCGTGAGCGTGGGCTCCGATCCCGAGGCGGCGGCCACCCTGGTGGCCGAGGGGTTGGCGGACCGGCGCGGTGCCGTGCTGGTTCCGGCGGGGAGCGCCGCGTGAGCCGCGGTGGGCAGCCCGTCATCGTGGTCGCGGCCATCATTCGCCTTGGGCCGTGGATCCTCATCACACAGCGCCCCGAGGGGTCGGGGCATGCGGGGCTCTGGGAATTCCCCGGGGGCAAGCGCGAGGCCGGGGAGCGTGATGTCGAGGCGCTCCGGCGCGAGCTGCGCGAGGAGCTCGGCATCGAGGTCGAGGATCCGCGCATGATCTGGCGCGAGGACGCCGGTCCGCTCCGCCTGCGCTTCTATGAGTGCCGGTACCCCGCGCTGCAGCGTCCGCGCGCGCTCGTGAGCCCCCAATTCCGCTGGGTGAGGCGCGAGGACCTGCCCGGCTACCGGTTCCCCCCTGCTGACGATCGGCTCGTCCAGGCACTGGCAACCGACCGCATTGGGCGCCGCAGGCGACGCGCCCGCCGGAGACGCCGCCGCCGCCGGGTACCATCCCGGCGGTAAACACGGAGGTTCAGATGGCCAAGGCCAAGCGGGAGCGCCGGAGCAGCTTCCGGACCATGCAGAGCGGGGACGACGTGCTGTCCCGCCTTGACGCCATCGAGGCGCTCGAGGCGGCGGAGGAGCGCGCCCGCGCAGAGGCGCTGCCCGAGGCCGAGGAGGACGACGCCGAGGAGGCCCGCGAGGGCTAGTCGTCCCCGGCGTCACCGTTGCCCCTCCGGGGTGGCGTTGCCCGGTCTAACCTCGGACGCGTGAGCACGCTCGACGCCTCCCCGCGCGCCGCCTCGCCCGCTCCCCTCATGCGGCGCCTGTGGACGCGCGCGCTGCCCGTGCTCGAGCGGCCGTGGCTGTTCATCCCGTTCCTCATGGTGTTCACGTCGCTGGGGCTGTGGTTGGACTCCCTCGGCGGGCTCCCGTGGCAACTGACGCTCTCGGCCATCGCCTGGGTGGTCCTCATCGCTGCCTGCGTGCCGCTGGGCCCGCTGGACCGGGCACGCGTGTTTGTGGTGGTCGTCGTGGCCACATCCGCGGAGCTCATCTTCTCCACCTGGCTCGGCGTGTACGACTACCGCCTCGGCAACCTGCCGCTGTTCGTCCCCGCCGGCCACGGCCTGGTGTACCTGGCCGGCTATCGCTTCTCGCAGACGCGGCTGGCCCGGGTGCACCCGCGCATCGTCGTGGGGGCGGCCATCCTCGGCGCCCTCGGCTGGGGCATCGTGGGGCTCAGCGGATCCCTCGGCCGCGTGGACGTCGCCGGCGCGATCGCCGTGGCGTTCCTGGTGGTGTTCCTGCTCATCGGCCGCGCGCCCGCCCTGTATGCCGGGGTCTTCTTCTTCGTGGCCTTCCTCGAGATCTGGGGTACCTGGGTATCCACCTGGTACTGGGAGCCAACGGTCCCGTTCCTCGGCATCGGCAACGGGAACCCGCCGAGTGGCGCCGCGGCCGGTTACGTGCTGTTCGACATCGCCGCCCTGGCCCTCGCGCCCGCCGCCCTTGCCGCGTGGAGGTTCATCGCCGGCCGCATGGCGCGCGTGCGCCGCATGACGTGAGCCCCGGCGATCACCCCACGGGCTTCCGCCCGGTGGCCCACCCCCTGTTCTCGGGCGAGGTTCAGGTGCCGCCCGCGCCGGGCGCCGCGTCGTCGGTGCTCGCCGCCCTGCTGGGCCGCGCCACCCGGATCGCGGGCGAGGGCTCTGATGCCCAGGCGGTGGTGGACCTGGCCGTTCACGCATGGATGGAGGGGCACGTCGAGGGTGAGGATCACTGCCCCGGCTGTGACGCCGCATGCGGCTTCGCCCGTGATGCCGGCCGGCCTGTCCAGGTGGCCAACGCGTGCGGATCGGCGGGCGCGGGCGCGGTGCCGGGCCTCGTGCCCCCGGGGCCGGTTCCCCCATTCCCGGATCCTGCGGATCCGGTGCTCGTCGCGATCATCCTCGGCGCGCTCACCCTGCTGCGGGAGGGCCGACCTGCGGAGCGCGTGCTGCCCATGGTGGCGGCCCGGGCATGGGCGGAAGGGCACGTGGAGGGCGAGGATCGCTGCCCCGGGTGCTCATGGCGCGGCGACCTCGGGCCCGGCGCCGATCGCGAGCGGCACGCCCGCGACGCGGCGCATGGCGGCGGTTAGGGTCCTGGCATGCGCGTAGCAGTCGTGGGAGCCGGCCTCATGGGGGCCGGGATGATCCGCAACATCGCGGCGGGCGGCCACGAGGTGGTCGTGCATGCCCGCACCCCCGTGAAGGCCGACGGGCTGCCCGCGGAGCCCGCCCGGGACATCACGGGCGCGGCGCATGGCGCCGATGCCGCCCTCCTTTCGGTGACCGACTCATCCGACGTGCTGGAGGTGGTGGCGCTGGTCATGGCCGCGGACCAGCCGCCCCCCATCATCATCGACACCTCGACCATCGCCCCCGCGGCGGCACGCGCCGCCGCCGCCCTCGCGGCCCCGGCCGGAACCGAGTACCTCGACTGCCCGGTCAGCGGTGGCCCGCCGGGCGCCGAGGCCGGCACGCTGGCCGTGATGTGCGGGGGAACGGCCGAAGGCGTGGCTGCCGCCGCCCCGTTGCTCGACCTCATCGGCGACCCGGCGAAGCGCGTGCACTGCGGGCCCGTGGGGTCGGGGCTCGTCGCGAAGCTCGTGAACAACCTGCTCGTGGCGGTCATCGCGGCGGGGACGGCGGAGGCCTTCGGCGTCGGCCAGCGCGCGGGTGTGGAGCCGGAGGTGCTGGCGCGCGTGGTGATGGCGTCCTCCGGTGATTCGTGGCAACTGCGCAACCTGTTCCCGCGCGTCCTCTCCGGTGACCACGCGCCGGGCTTCCGGGCGCGGGACCTGCGCAAGGACCTGGGCCACGCCCGCGCCATGGCGGGCGCGCCGCTCGCCATCGGCGATCCCGCCGCCGCGCTCTACGAGGATGTCGACGGCGCGCTCGACTACGGCGCCGTCGCCCGCATGCTCATGGACCTTCCCGGAGGGGATGAATGATCACCCTGTTCCAGATCACCGGATCGTCATCGTTTGCGGTGCGCGCGGCACTCGAGTGCGCGGGCGCCGACTACGAGGTGGTGGACGTGCATCCACGCCGGCGGGATGAGGCCCCCGGGTTCGCGGATGCCAATCCCCTTAAGCGCGTCCCCGCGCTGCGCGAGGGAGACGTGCGCATCTCCGAGACCGGCGCCGTCCTCCTGTGGCTCGGGGACCGTTTCCCGGATGCCGGCCTGGCCCCCGCCGTTGGCACGCCCGCGCGCGCCGATCACTACCGATGGGTCACCTGGTGCGCCAACACCCTTCACGTGGGCTGGTGGCCGATCATGGCGCCCTTCTTCTACATCGGCGACGACCGGGGCGCGGCCGCCGCACTCGATGCCGGCGGCCGGCGCAACATCCTGCGCGCCGGCGAACACCTGGAGCGGTGGCTCGCCGATCACGAATGGCTCGCCGGCGACCGGCCCGGCGTCTCCGACATCTACGCCTACATGCTCGTTGGCTGGGGCAACTACTACGACGACATCTCCCTCGGTGGCGCCGCCGTGGCCGATCACTACCGCCGGGTGGGCGCGCTCCCCGGCGTCGCCCGCGCCCGGGAGCTCGACGACCTCGACGACCGCCTCATCCGCGTGCACCCCGACCTGCGCGGTGGCCGCCCCGTCGACTGATGCGCTGCCACGGGGACGCGGGTTCGGTGTTACCCCCGGCGATAACCACAGCAGTGCGGCTGGCCCCGGTGTATCGGTTGGCGACAACTCGCCGACGCCGCCGCGTGCGAACGGGCTCCGCCCGTGCGCTCACGCGGATGGCCCGCCTGCGGTAGTCGCCAACCGATACACCGGCGCCATCCGCCTCTCGCGCTTTTTCGCCGGGGGTAACACCGAACCCGCGGCATCACTGCGCGCTTTCAGTCGTCGGTCGGCACCACGGGGTCGGGGTCGGCGCGGAAGGAGTCGGGCAGGAGGCGCGCGAGCCAGCGGGGGAGGGGTCCGCGCAGGGGCTCCGGTCGGAACCTTCGGTCGAGCATCCACAGGCCGGTGGCGGTGATGGCGGCGCCGGACAGCGCCACGACCGCGTCGATGGCGCCGATGGTGGTGAGCTCGAAGAAGTCACGGAGCGGCGCGACCAGGATGAACATCACGTAGAGGCCGGCCATGGCGAGGCACATGATGATCACCCATGCGCTCCGCTTCACGCCAGAGACCTCGAGGATGAGGACGAGCCACAGGCCGATGGCCATCAGGGCCGTCACGGCCACCGTGCGTGCGACGGGTATGTCGGTGAACACGACGTTCAGCGCGAAGAGGTAGCTCGACACCACGCCGAGGCCCGCGGCGACGCCCGCGGGCAGGGCGAACCGGAAGGTGGACCCCAGGTAGTCGCGGGCCTTCCATGCGCCGGTGCTCGGTGCGAGGGCCAGGAAGAACGCGGGGATCCCCACGGTCAGGAACGACAACAGGGTCAGGTGGCGCGGCAGGAAGGGATACGTGGTGGGCACCAGCCCGATGGTGAGGATGAGGAACGCGGCCAGGAACGACTTCGCGACGAACAGCTTGCTGACCCGCTGCAGGTTCCGTAGGGCCTGGCGACCCTCGAGGATCATCGGCGCGAGCGATGCGAAGCCGCCCCGCACCATCACGATGTCGGCGACCGCCCGCGCCATCTGGCTGGCCTCAGCGGGGGCAATGGCGATGCGCGAGCGCTTGAGGGCCGGCACATCGTTCACGCCGTCGCCGATCATCGCGACGTTGTAGCCCTCGTCTGCAAGGGCGCCGACGATGCGCTCCTTGTCGTCGGGCGTCGCCCGCCCCACGATGCCCGCGCCGGTGACCACGCGGGACAGCGCCGTGGGGTCGGCGGGGAGCTCGGCCGCGAGGATGGGCGAACTCGAGTGGATGCCGCAGTCGGCCGCGATGGCGCCGACCGTGGCAGGCGCATCGCCCGAGACGACGTGCACGGGAATGCCCTCGCGCCCGAGGAACTCGATCGCCCCCTTGACGCCCGGCTGCAGCGTCTCGGCCAGGGCGATCACCCCCAGGGCACGCAGGCCGGCGGGTGGCGGATCGTCCGGCCCCGGCGCACCGAGGGATGCCTCGCCGGCGGCGAGCACCAGCACCCGTCGCCCGTGGCCGGACTCCCGGTGCACGACGTCGGCGAGCGGACCGGGGTTCACCACCCCGGGCGCGCCCAGCACCAGCGTGCGACCCCCCAGGCGCACCCCGGCCCAGCGGCGCCGCGAGGTGAAGGGGACGGCCTCGTCGGGGGTCACGGGATCGTGCGGTAGCTCGGCGGCGATGGCGTCGAGCGTCTCGTCCCGGTCGCGCCAGCAGGCCGCGTACCCGGCCAGGGCGTCGTCGAGCGCGGCGGGGTCGCCGTCATCCGCGGGCGCGCGGTGCACCAGCCGGGCCTCGCCGGTGGTGAGGGTGCCGGTCTTGTCCACCAGCACCATGTCGGCCGATGCCAGTGCCTCGATGGCCGAGAGCTGCTGCGCGAGCGCTCCGCGCCTCGACATGCGGATGGTGCTGACCGCGTATGTGATGCTGGCCAGAAGGATGAGCCCCTCGGGGATGAGGGTCACCATGGCCGCCGTGGCCGTGGAGACCGCCTCCTCGAGGTCGGGGCTGGTGCGCCAGAGGGCGAGTGCCAGCACGGCCCCGAGGGGGATCATGATCGCCACCATCGCGATGAGCAGTCGGTTCATCCCGCGCTGGAGGGGTGAGAGCGGGTGGCGGAACGACCGTGCGATGTCGGAGACGTGCCCCGCGTAGGAGTCGTCGCCCACGGCCTCGGCCACGTATGCACCGGAGCCCTCGGCGCAGAAGGCCCCGGCGCGCACCGGATCCCCGGCCTCGCGGGTTACGGGCCGGGACTCCCCGGTGAGCACCGCCTCGTCCAGCGCCAACCCCGCGGCCTCACGCAGGGTGCCGTCGGCCACGAGCTGGTCACCCGCGCCGATCAGCACGAGGTCCCCGGGCACCACGTCATCCACGTCCACGTGGCGCTCGACGCCGTCGCGCACCACCCGGGCGGTCGGCGCAACCAGGGCCGCCAGCCGAGCCACGGCGCGCTTTGCGCGCACCTCCTGGGCGATGCCGATGGAGATGTTGATGACCAGGATCGCGAGGAAGAACACATCGCGCCAGTCGCCGAACACCAGCGTGATGACCGCGAACGTGACGAGGATGAGGTTGAACAGCGTGAAGACGTTCGCCCGCACGATGCTCGCGTACGAGCGCCCGGCGGTCCGCCGACGCCCTGCGGGCCGCCGGGCGCGCGCCTCGTCCTCCGTCAGCCCGCGCGGCCCCGTTGCCGCGGGGATCACGGCCGTCTCGGCGGTGTCGGTGGCCACCTCCGAAGCGTTGCACCCGCGCGCCCGGCGCGCCTCGCCGGGAGGGGGTCGCTGGTACGATCGAACACGTGCGACGCGTCCTCCGGGCGGCCCTCGTGGCCGCGCTCATGGTCCCGGCGGCCACAGCGCTCGCCGCGGACCGGCCACCGTCCCCGGCGGGGTCGGCGTGGCTGCTGGTGGACGGCCCGACGGGCGAGGTGCTGGCCGAGCGGGCTGCCGACACCGCCCGGCCCATGGCGAGCCTCACGAAGATGATGACGGCCCTCGTGGCGATCGAATCGGGCGACCTCGACCGCGTGGTGACCGTTGTGCCCGCCGCCGTGGCGGTGGGGGAGTCCTCGGCGGGGCTCCGCGCGGGTGAGCGCATCACGATGCGCGACCTGGTCCGCGGCCTCGTGGTGGGAAGCGGGAACGACGCGGCCATTGCCATCGCCTACGCGGTGGCCGGATCCGAGGCCGAGTTCGTGCAGCAGATGAACGAACGCGCCGCCGCCATGGGGCTCACCCGAACGCGGTTCGCCAATCCGCACGGCCTCGACGAGCCCGGCCACGAATCGTCCCCGCGCGACCTGGCCGCCCTGGGTCGCGAGGTGATGAAGGTTCCCCTGCTGCGGTCGCTGGTGGGCAACCGCATGGCGACGCTTCCCGGCCCGGGCGGCGAGGGGTCGCGGCGGCTGCAGTCGGAAAACGACCTGCTGGCGATCATGCCGTCCGCAGATGGCATCAAGACCGGTCACACCGATGACGCCGGATACACGTTGGTGGCCCACGCCACCTCCCCGGCGCTTGACCGCGACATGTACGCGGTGCTGATGGGCGAGCCCGATCGCCAGACGCGCGCCCGCGACGCGAAGGCACTGCTCGAGTGGGGCTTCGGGCAGTTCGCGCGGCCCGTGGTGGTGCGGCGCGGCCAGCCCGTGGCCTCGCTGGAGGTGCAGGGGGTGCCGGGCGCGACCGTGGGGCTCGCGCCACGGGTTCCGCTGGCCGCAACCGTGCGCCTGGGCGAGCCGATCCGCCTGCGGGTGACCGCCCCGGCGATGGCCACGGCCCCGGTGACGCAGGGCCAGCGCATCGGGCGCGTGGAGGTGATGCAGGGGGACCGCGTGGTAGGTGGCGCACCCCTCGCCGCCGACCGCGCGGTGGCCGCCCCGGGGTTCACCGATTCGGTCAGGACCGCGTTCGCCGGGATAGGGTCCGTGTTCACATGATCCTCACGGTCACCCTCAACGCCGCGCTCGACCGCACCCTGAGCGTGCCGAACTTCCAGGCCGGCGGACGACACCGCGCGAGTGACGCCCTCACCCTGCCGGGCGGCAAGGGCGTGAACGTGGCGCGCGCGCTGCGCAACCTGGGTCAGCCCGTGATCGCCACGGGCCTCGCCGGCGGGCGCACCGGCACCTCCATCATCGAGCAGCTCACCGCCGAGGGGATCCTCAACGACTTCGTGCGCATCGGGGACGAGTCACGTACATCGACCGCCGTCGTGGATCCGACGTCGATGCAGCAGACCGAGATCAACGAGTACGGCCCGTCGGTGGCCGATTCGGAACTGGAACTCCTGATGGAGAAGCTGGCGTACCTGTCGAAAGGCGCCGACATCGTGGTGTTCGCCGGATCCCTGCCGCGCGATGTCCCCGTGGACTTCTACGCGGTGATGGCCGGCGAGATCGGTCGCCCCGACCTTCCCATCGTGGTGGACGTGCCCGGCCCCGCGATGCGGGCCGCCCTTGCCGCCGAGCCGTGGCTGGTCAGCCCCAACGCCCGCGAGGCGGAGGAGGTCGTGGGCAACGAGTTCTCCGATGAGGAGGATGCGGTGGTGGGCGCCGAGGCCCTGTGCGGGCTTGGCGCGCGTTCCTCGCTGGTGCACGACGAGAGCGGGTGCGTGGCGCGCCTCGCGCAGGCCGACGGCGACGGCCGGCGCACCCTGCGGGCGCGGATCGACGTGCGCACCGACGTGGTGAGCAGCGTGGGCTCGGGTGACGCCTTCCTGGCCGGCTACCTGGCGGGTACCTACGACGGAGCGGGGGAGGAGGAGGCGGTGCGCCGCGGTGTGGCCTCCGGTGCCGCCAGCACCCAGTTGCTCGGCGCCGGCGTGGTGGACCGCGCCGACGTGGATGCACTGGCGCGCGAGGTGACCGTGGAGGAGGTCCCCGAGGGGGACTGAGGGGCCCCCTCGGCCCCCCCGAATGCCCCGTCCGGCCGTCCGGGCGGGGGTGGTAGGTTGCCCGCCCAAGCGAGCGATACACGGGGGGCACGGGTGGAGATCGAGATCGGCCGGGGCAAGCGCGGGCGCCGGGCATACGGCCTGGACGAGATCGCCATCGTGCCCAGCAGGCGCACCCGCGATCCCGAGGACGTCGACCTCTCGTGGCAGCTCGGTCCCCATGCGCTCGAGATCCCGCTGCTGGCCTCGGCGATGGACGGCGTGGTGTCGCCGGCCACGGCGATCGCGATCGGCAAGCTGGGGGGGTTGGGCGTGCTGAACCTCGAGGGCATCCAGAGCCGGTACGAGGACCCGGACGCCGAGTTGCGGAAGATCGCGGAGTACCCGCCCGAGACCGCAACCGCGGGCCTGCAGGACATCTACCGCGCCCGCGACGTCGACCCCGACCTGATGGTCGAGCGCATCCGCGAGATCAAGGCGTCGGGGGTGCTCACCGCGGGGTCGCTCACGCCGCAGCGGGTGGAGCAGTTCATCGGCCCGGCCCTCGACGCCGGCCTCGACATCCTGGTGATCCAGGGGACGGTGGTGTCGGCGGAGCACGTGTCGTCGTCGGTGGAGCCCCTCAACCTCAAGCAGTTCATCGCCGACCTGCCGGTCCCGGTGATCGTGGGCGGGTGCGCGTCGTACTCCACCGCCCTGCATCTCATGCGCACCGGCGCCGTGGGTGTGCTGGTGGGCGTGGGCCCGGGCGCGGCGTGCACCACGCGCCAGGTGATCGGCGTGGGGGTGCCGCAGGCCACGGCCATCGCCGATGCGGCGGGCGCGCGCATGCAGCACCTGCTCGAGACCGGCCAGTACGTGAACGTGATCGCCGACGGCGGCATGGCCTACGGCGGCGACCTGGCCAAGGCCATCGCGTGCGGTGCGGACGCCTGCATGGTGGGCTCCCCGCTGGCGAAGGCGGCGGAGGCACCCGGGCACGGTAACCACTGGGGAATGGCCACGTTCCACCCCGAGTTGCCGCGCGGAACCCGCGTGCGCACCACCTCCATCGGGACCCTCGAGGAGATCCTGATGGGGCCGGCCCATGAGAACGACGGGTCCCTCAACCTGATCGGCGGACTGCGCAATGCCCTCGCCACCTGCGGCTACGAGTCGATCCAGAGCTTCCAGAAGTGCGAGGTCA
>CAZPAT010000002.1:11037-12753 GCA_964584485.1 uncultured Bifidobacterium sp. | reverse complement strand
GCCCTCGCCACCTGCGGCTACGAGTCGATCCAGAGCTTCCAGAAGTGCGAGGTCATGATCGCCCCTGCGCTGAAGACCGAGGGAAAGAAGCTCCAGCAGGCGCAGTCGGTCGGCATGGGCTGACGTGGGGGCGTTCCACCTCGCCCCTGAGCTCGAGCACCAGGCCGCCGGGGGCGTCCTGGTCGTCGACTTCGGCGCCCAGTACAGCCAGTTGATCGCGCGCCGCGTGCGCGAGTGCCGGGTGTTCTCGGCCATCGTGCCGCACGACATCGACCCTGCCGAGGTCGCCCGCATCGCCCCCGGCGGCATCATCCTGTCGGGCGGGCCCGCGTCGGTGTACGAGGAGGGTGCGCCCGCGCTGGATCGCCGCCTGCTGGAGCTGGGGATTCCCGTGCTCGGCATCTGTTACGGCATGCAGTCCATGGCGCAGGCGCTCGGCGGCGTGGTCACCAACAACGGCTCCGGCGAGTTCGGCCGCACCGATATCCGCGTGCTGTCGCGCGAGGGCCTGTTCCGGGACCTTCCCGCCGAGACGTGCTGGATGAGCCACCGCGACGCGGTCACCGGCGCGCCTGATGGCTTCACCGTCACCGCCCAGACGCAGGGCGCTCCCATCGCCGCGATGGAGGACCGGCCCGGCCGGCGCTTCGCCGTGCAGTTCCACCCCGAGGTGGTGCACACGCCCTTCGGCACCGACCTGCTCAAGGCATTCCTGTTCGACGCCTGTGATCTCGCGCCCACATGGACGCCCGCCAACGTCATCGACGACCAGGTGCGGCGCATCCGTGAGCAGGTGGGTGACCGCCGTGCCATCTGCGGGCTGTCCGGCGGCGTGGACAGCGCCGTGGCGGCGCTGCTGGTTCACCAGGCGATCGGCGACAACCTCACCTGCGTATTCGTGGACCACGGCATGCTGCGCATGAACGAGGGGGAGCAGGTGGAGGAGGCCTTCGGCCACCACTTCCATGTGCCGCTGGTCCATGTGCGCGCCCAGGAGCAGTTCCTGTCGAGGCTTGCCGGCGTGACCGATCCGGAGCAGAAGCGCAAGATCATCGGCGCCGAGTTCATCAACACCTTCGACGCCGAGGCCGCCCGGCTGGGCAACGAGAAGTTCCTGGTGCAGGGCACGCTCTACAGCGACGTGATCGAGTCGGGCGGCGGCACGAACGCGGCCACCATCAAGAGTCATCACAACGTCGGGGGCCTGCCCGACGACATGGAGATGGAACTCGTGGAGCCGCTGCGCCAGTTGTTCAAGGACGAGGTGCGCCTCGTGGGGGAGGAGCTCGGCCTGCCCGAGCGCATGGTGTGGCGCCAGCCGTTCCCGGGCCCCGGCCTGGCCATCCGCATCATCGGTGAGGTCACGGCGGAGCGTCTGGAGATCCTGCGGCATGCCGACTTCGTGCTGCAGGAGGAGATCCGCCTCGCCGGCATGTACCGGGATCTCTGGCAGTCGTTCGCCGTGCTCCCCGCCGTGCGGTCGGTGGGCGTGCAGGGCGACAGCCGTACGTACGCGTACCCCATCGTGATCCGGGCCGTCACGAGCGACGATGCGATGACGGCCGACTGGGCCCGGCTGCCCTACGACCTGATCGAGAAGATCTCGAGCCGCATCATCAACGAGGTGCCCGGCGTGAACCGCGTGGTGCTGGATGTGACCAGCAAGCCCCCCGGCACGATCGAGTGGGAGTAGCGCTCACGCGAGATCGTGCCGGT
>CAZPAT010000002.1:0-10937 GCA_964584485.1 uncultured Bifidobacterium sp. | reverse complement strand
GCAAGCCCCCCGGCACGATCGAGTGGGAGTAGCGCTCACGCGAGATCGTGCCGGTGCGAGGAGCGCGCGGCGAGCACGCGCTCGATGCGCTGCACCTGCTCCTCGGTGAGGTCGGCGTCCACGATGCGGTCCACGAGTTCCTTGGTCTGATCGTCGCCGCGCAGGGACTCCCGGCGGAGCGAATCGCGATCCGCGGTCGCCGTGTGGTGCCAGCAGAACGGGCTGGTCATGAACGGCGTCTGGCGGCAGCGGCGCCCATGGGTGGCAACAGCCTGGCAGCGATTGATGGTGGAAGTGGATCGACGCATGGAAAACTCCGGGGTACTGAACGGAAGTGAATTGTACCTGACAATGTAAGTCGCGCCGGGTGGGCGGTTCGGGCTCGCCGTGTGCCTGTGCGCCGTGGTTGGTTGCGCCACCACGGGTGCTTCCCTACGATTCGCCGTCGTTCCCGGGCGGAATCGCTTCTGCCTGCTCACCCATCGGAGGATCGTGCCCACCGCTCACCCCACCAAGTCGACGAAGAGCGCCAAGCCCGGCGATGTGGATCGCCGCTGGTACATCGTCGACGCCGAGGGACAGAACCTCGGCCGCCTCGCCGCCACCATCGCCGAGACGCTCCGCGGAAAGCGGTCGCCGTTCTACACGCCGCACGCCGACTGCGGTGACTTCGTGGTGGTCGTGAACGCCGAGAAGATCGCGGTCACCGGCCAGAAGATGGATGACAAGCTGTACTGGCGCCACTCGGGCTACCCGGGCGGCATCCGCAAGCGCACGCTGCGCGAGCAGCTCGAGCGCCGTCCCGAGGAGGTCATCCGCATGGCCGTCCGCGGGATGCTCCCCAAGAACTCGCTGGGCCGGAAGCAGTTGCTGAAGATGAAGGTCTACGCCGGCCCCGAACACCCGCACGAGGCGCAGTCGCCCGAGCCCCTCCGGCTCGAGAGGAAGGTCACCGCATGAGCACCGTCCAGGTCCGCATCCAGGCAACCGGCAAGCGCAAGACGTCGGTCGCCCGCATCGTGCTCGAGCCCGGCGACGGCACCGTCACCTGCAACGGGCGCCCCATCGACGACTTCTTCGGGCGCAAGGTGCTGGTCACCGAGGCCCGCTCGCCCCTGGTGATCGCCGGCGTCGACGGCCAGTTCAACGTGACCGCCCGCCTCGACGGCGGCGGTATCTCCGGCCAGGCCGGTGCCCTGCGCCACGCCATTGCCCGCGCGCTGGTGGAGATGGACGAGAACCTGCGCCCCGAACTGAAGCGCGAGGGCTTCCTCACGCGCGACGCGCGCGAGAAGGAGCGCAAGAAGGCGGGCCTCAAGGGCGCCCGCAAGCGTCCGCAGTTCTCGAAGCGCTGAGCGGACAGGCGCCCCCGGCCCGGAGCCTCTTCGGGACGGACGGCGTCCGCGGGGTCGCGAACGCCGACCTCACGCCCGAGTTGGCCATGTCCATCGGGCGTGCGCTTGGCCGCGCGTCCGGGGCCCGGGGCATGGTGCTGGTGGGCCGGGACACCCGCCGCAGCGGCCCGATGCTCGAGTCCGCCCTGGCCGCGGGCATCGCCTCCGCCGGTGCCGACGTGGTGCTGGGCGGGGTCATGCCCACGCCCGCGGTGGCGGAACTGGTGGCGCGTGACGAGCGCTTCACCAATGGCGTGGTCATCAGTGCCTCGCACAACCCGTTCCCGGACAATGGCATCAAGGTGTTCGGGCCGGACGGCTTCAAGCTGCCTGACGACGTCGAGGCCGCGCTCGAGGCCCTGATCCGGTCCGACGACGGTGGCCGTCCCATCGCCGGCGAGGTGGGATCCATCACGCGCTGGGACGACGCCGTCGAGGCCTACCGCGCCGGGTTGGTGCAGCGTTTCCCCCTGGACCTCTCGGGGCAGCGCATCGTCGTGGACTGCGCGAACGGCGCGACGGTCACCGCCGCGCCCGCCGTTTTTCGGGCGCTCGGGGCGGACCCGGTGGTGATCGGGGCGGAGCCCGACGGCGTGAACATCAACGTCGGGTGCGGGTCGACCCACCTCGACGCCCTCCAGGCCAGCGTGGTGGCGGAGGGCGCCGCCCTGGGCCTCGCCTTCGACGGCGATGGCGACCGCGTGCTGGCCGTCGACGGCATGGGGGCGGTGGTGGACGGTGACCAGATCCTCGCGATCCTGGCCCTGTGGCTGAACGGTCGCGGTGAGTTGCCCGGCCCCGCGGTGGTCACCACCACGATGACCAACCTGGGATTCCGCCGGGCGATGGCCGAGCACGGGATCGAGGTTCGCTGGACCGATGTGGGCGATCGCTACGTGCTGGCCGAGATGCGCGAGCACGGCTTCGTCCTCGGGGGCGAGCAGAGCGGGCACCTCATCAACCTCGCGAGCGGCCCCACCGGTGACGGCCTGGCCGGCGGGCTCATGCTGCTGTCGGCGCTCGCCGAGCGCGGCCTCACCCTCGCCGACGCCGCGGCCGTGATGACCCGCATGCCGCAGCGGCTCGTGAGCATCCGCGTCGAGCGCAAGGGCGATCTGGGTGATGCCTCGGAGGTATGGGACCTCGTGCGCACCCACGAATCCGATCTGGGTGACGACGGCCGGATCGTGCTGCGCGCGTCGGGCACAGAGCCGCTGGTGCGCGTGATGGTGGAGGCACCGACGTCCGAGCAGTGCGAGAAGATCGCCGCAGGGATCGCCGAGGCCGCGGGTCGTGCCCTGGGCCTGGTCGGGGGAGGCCACTGATGTGCGGCATCATCGGATACGTGGGGGGGCGGCCGTGCGAGGAGCTCATCCTCGCGGGCCTTGAGCGCCTCGAGTACCGGGGGTACGACTCGGCGGGCGTGGTGCTGATGGAGGACGACGGCCCGCGCACCGTGCGCGCCGTGGGAAACCTGGCCGAGTTGCGCCGGGCGGCGCATGACCGCGGCGCCGACGCCTCCGCGGCGACGGTCGGCATGGGCCACACCCGATGGGCCACGCATGGACGCGTGACCGAGGCCAACGCGCATCCGCACGCGGACGCGACGGGTCGCATCAACGTGGTGATGAACGGGATCGTCGAGAACTACGCCCGCCTGCGCGCCGAACTGCAGGACGAGGGAGTGGTCTTCCTCAGCGAGACCGATGCCGAGGTGATCCCGCATCTCATCGCGCGTCACTACTCAGGTGACCTCGTGTCCGCCATGCGTGCGGCGATCGACCGCCTCGAGGGCCACTTCACCATCGTGGCGTCCGCCGCCGGCGAGCCCGGCCGGCTGGTGGCATACCGGCAGGAGACCCCGCTGGTGGTGGGGGTGGGCGATGGCGAGCGCTTCGTGGCCTCGGCCATCCCCGCATTCCTGCCCGAGACCCGCGACACCATCGCGGTGGAATCGGGCGAGATCGTCGTCGTGGAGCGCGACTCGGTCACCATCCACGAGGGCGATGTGGCCATCACGCGTGACGTCACCCGCGTTGACTGGGACGAGGACGCCGCCGAGAAGGGCGGCTACGACACCTTCATGCTCAAGGAGATCCACGAGCAGCCCGCGGCCCTCCGCGACACCATCGGTGACCGCCTGCGCCCTGAGGGGGAGATCGACCTGCCGGGGCTGGGCCTCGACGACGCCGCGCTGGGTCGCGTGGAGCGGGTGCACATCGTCGCCTGCGGCACGTCGTTCCATGCCGGCCTGGTGGGGCGCTACCTCATCGAGGACTGGGCGCAGGTACCGGTGCACGTGGAGGTCGCCAGCGAGTACCGGTACCGGACCTGCCTCGCCGGGCCCGGTGACCTGGTGATCGGCATCACCCAGAGCGGCGAGACCGCCGACACCCTCGCCGCCATGCGCGTGGCCCGCGAGCGCGGTGCCCATGTCGTGGCGCTCACGAACATCATGGGGTCGCAGGCCGTCCGCGATGCCGACGGGGTCCTCTACACCCGCGCGGGGCTGGAGATCGGCGTGGCCGCCACCAAGACCCACACGGCGCAGGTCGTGGCGCTGGCCCTTCTCGCCCTGAAGCTGGGTCGCGCGCGGCATGTGCTCTCCGCTGCGGGCGCCGCGGACCTCGGGGACGAGCTTCACCGTGTGCCGGACCTGGTGCAGGAGTACCTGGATTCCGACGCCGCCGCCCACGCCCTCGCGGTCGGCGCGAAGTACGCGGACCGCCCGTTCTTCCTGTACCTCGGCAGGCATGTGGGCATGCCGGTGTCGTACGAGGGCGCGCTGAAGCTGAAGGAGATCTCGTACGTGCCCACCGAGGCCTATCCGGCCGGCGAGATGAAGCATGGCCCCATCGCACTGCTGGACGACGGATCGCCGGTGGTCGTCGTGGCTACTGACGGCCACGTGTTCGACAAGGTCGTCTCGAACATCCAGGAGGTCCGCGCCCGTGGCGCCGAGGTGATCGCGGTGGCCACCAAGGGCAACGAGGAGATCGCGGCGCACGCAGATGACGTGCTGTTCGTGCCGCGCACACTGCCGCTGCTGGCATCGGTGCTGGCGGTGGTGCCCCTCCAGTTGTTCGCCTATGCCGTGGCGCGCGCACGCGGGCTGAACGTGGACCAGCCCCGCAACCTCGCGAAGACGGTCACGGTGGAATGAGCCCGCCGATGGGTCCGGGCATCGTGGGTGTCGGCATCGACCTCATCGAGATCGACCGGATCGAGCGCGCGCTGGCGCGCCACCCCCGCTTCGCCGAGCGCTGCTTCACGCCGGCGGAGCAGGCCTACTGCGAGTCGCGTGCGTACCCGCCGCAGCACTTCGCCGCACGGTTTGCCGCCAAGGAGGCTGTCGGCAAGGCGCTGGGCATCGGCATGACCCGGTGGCAGGAGGCCGAGGTGGTGCGCGGCCGCGGTGCGCCCACGGTGATACTGGCGGGCCGCTGCCTGCAGCGGGCCTCCATGCTCGGCGTGGTCGAGGTGATGCTGTCGCTCACCCACTCGCGGGGAATGGCTGCCGCCGTCGCGATCCTGAGGGGCGGCGAGCCCCGTCAATAGGATGTGGGGCATGCCGCCGCTCGCCGGAATGCTCCCGCTCTTCGATGCCGCCGGCGTCCGCGCCGCGGATGCCCGCGCGATCGCCGCGGGCACCCCGGGCGAGGTCCTCATGGAGACCGCCGGGTTGCATGCGGCGCGGGCGATCGCCGCGGCGTTCCCCGCGGGCTCGGCGGTGACCGTGCTGGTGGGGCCGGGCAACAACGGCGGAGATGGCATGGTGGTGGCGCGCCATCTCGCGCAGGCCGGGTGGGACGTTCGCGTCGAGGCCCCCGGGGCCCGCGCGCCGGAGTCCCCGGATGGCGGGCTCATGACCGCCCGGGCCGCCGAGGCGGGGATCGCCCTCCATGACATCGACCTCGACGCCCTGCGGGCGGGTGGGCGCGTGGTGGTGGATGCGCTGCTCGGCACGGGCACGCGCGGCGCCCCGCGCGGGGCGATGGCCGACGCTGTTGCGGCGCTCCGCGCGTCCGGTGCCCCCGTGGCGGCCCTGGATGTGCCGACCGGCGTGGATGCCGATACCGGCGAGGCCCCCGGGCCCGCCGTGCGTGCCTGCCTCACGGTGACCTTCGCCGAGGAGAAGGCCGGCCTTCGCATCGCGCCCGGGCGGGAGCTCTCGGGCGAGGTCGTGGTGGCCGACATCGGCATCCCGCGCGACCTGCGGCCGGAGCCGTGCGCATGGCGCGCGACCCGCGGGGTGATCGGTGCCATCCCGCCGCGCGATCCGGCCGCGGACAAGTACCGCGCCGGGGCCGTGCTCGCCGTGGCGGGCGCCCCGGGGATGAGCGGCGCCGCGCGCCTGTGCACGCGGGCGGCGCTGCGCGCCGGTGCCGGCCTGGTGGTGGCGTGCGTGCCCGAGGCCGTGCGCGCCGAGGTGGCGATGGGCACGCCCGAGGTCATGGTGGTGGGCGTGCCGGGGGACCCCGGGGCGTCGCCCGCGTCGCTCGACGCGGTCATGCACCAGGCCGCGCGTGCCGGCGCGGTGGTCATCGGGCCGGGTCTCGGCCGGGATCCCGGGTCCGCGCCCCTCGTGCGGGCCCTGCTCGCCGCCCTGGCGCTCCCCGTGGTCCTCGACGCCGATGGCCTGTGGCACCTTGGCGACGATCTCGGCGCCCTGCGCGGGCGCCCGGGGCCCACGGTCATCACGCCTCACGCGGGCGAGGCGGCGCGGTTGCTCGGCAGCACACGTAAGGAGGTCACCGCGTCCCGGCTGCATGCCGCGCGTGATCTGTGCGGCAGGTCGGATGCCGTGGCGTTGCTCAAGGGGCCCGGCACGCTCGTCTGCGCGCCCGGCGCCCTGCCCGTGGTGATCGATGAGGGCTCGGCCGTGCTGGCCACGGCGGGTTCCGGCGATGTCCTGTCCGGGGTCATCGCGTCGCTGCTCGCACGCGGTATGCCGCCCGCCGACGCCGCCGTGTGCGGCGCGGCGCTGCATGCCCGGGCCGGGGAGATGGCCGGCCTCGGCGAGGGCACGATCGCCGGTGACATCATCGAGGCCCTGCCCCGGGCGCGCATGGAGGCCGCCGCATGACCTCCGATGCGCGCTCCACCGCCGTAATCGACCTCGGCGCCCTGCGCCACAACGCCGCCCGCCTCGCGCGTGCAGCCGGTGACGCCGAGCTGATGGCGGTGGTCAAGGCAAATGGCTATGGCCACGGCGCCGTCGCCTGCGCGCGGGCCGCCCTGGACGGCGGGGCGGGCAGTCTGGCCGTGGCGAGCGTGGAGGAGGCCGAGGAGCTGCGCCTGGGCGGCATCTCCGCGCGCATCCTCATCATGAGCCCGCTCACCGGGGCCGCCCCGGCCCGGGCCGTCGCCGCGGACTGCGAGGTGGTCGTGGGAAGTGATACCTGCGTGCGCGCCATCGCCGACGCCGCAGCGCACGCGGGTCGCAGCGCGCGCGTGCATGTGGAGGTGGACACGGGGATGGGCCGGCTGGGCGTTGCACCCGCCGATGCGGGCGCCCTTGCCGACTTCGCGGCAGCAGCCGGGTGCGAGGTGACCGGCCTCATGACGCACTTCGCCACCGCGGATGAGCGCGACGGGCCCGAGGCGGGGTTCATGCGCGAGCAGCTCATCCGCTTCCGCCAGGTGGTGCCCGGCATGCGCGAGCGGTTCCCCGGGGTCGTCGTGCATGCCTCCAACAGCGCCGCCACCCTGCGTGACCCGGCGGCCGCGTTCGACATGGTGCGGTGCGGCATCGCGCTGTACGGCTGCTCGCCCTTCGGCGGTGATCCATCGGATGATGACCTGGTTCCGGTGATGACATGGCGCTCGCGCCTGGCGGTGGTGAAGCCGTTCACATCCCGGATGAGCGCGGGGTACGGGCGCACCTGGCGGGCCGCGCGCGGCACCTGGGTCGGCATCGTCCCCGTCGGATATGCGGATGGGTTCGCCCGCGACCTGTCGAACCGGGCGCAGGTGCTGGTGAGCGGCCGGCGCGTGCCCGTGGTGGGCACCGTCTCGATGGACCTCCTTGCCGTGGACCTCGGGCCGGAGGCGGATGAGCGGGGAGGGGAGGAGGTGGTGATCATCGGTCGCCAGGGCGGCGAGCGGATCACGGCCGAGGAGGTCGCCGCGTGGCGGGGATCGATCCCCTACGAGGTGACGTGCGGGGTGAGCCCGCGCGTCGCGCGGGACCACCGGGAGTGACGCCCGACCTCGACGCCCGCGGCCTGACCGCGCCGCTCGCGCCGCTCACCGCGCCCGCGTGGGTGGTGGGCGGCGGGCTGCGCGACGCCCTGCTGGGCCGGCCGGTGGCCGACCTCGACGTGGTCACCGCAGGGGATCCCGAGGCCGAGGCGCGGGTGCTCGGGCGCGCGCACGGGGCGTCCCGCTTCCGGCTGTCGCGGGACTTCGGGGCATGGCGCCTGACGGGCGGTGATCTCCCGTGCCAGGTGGACATCATGCCGGTGCTGGGCGACGGGCTCGATGACGACCTCTCGCGCCGGGACTTCACCGTCAACGCCCTGGCCCTCCGGGCGGACGGCACCGGGGGCATCATCGATCGCCACGGCGGCCTTGATGACCTGCGCGCGCAGCGCATGGTGCTGGTCGGGCCCGCAGCCCTGCGCGACGACCCCGTGCGCGTGCTGCGCCTCGCGCGCATCGCCGACGCCCTCGGCTTCTCGATGGATGCCGCCGCCGTGGACGCGGCGCGCCTCGCGTCCGCGGGCATCGCCGGCGCCCCCGGTGAGAGGGTGATGGAGGAGTTCGCGCGGATCGTCACGGCCCCGGACCCGGGGCGGGCCGTGCGGGCCCTCGATTCCGTCGGCGGCCTCGGCGGCCTGGTGCCCCAGCTGGAGGACTGCCGCGGCGTGGACCAGAGCGCGTACCACCATCTCGACGTCCTCGGCCACACCCTGGAGGTGCTGGACAACGTGGTCGCGATCGAGCGCGACCCCGGGGAGCTCTTCCGCTCCGACGCGGAGCTGGTCTCCGCATCGCTCGCGGCGCCGCTGTCCGACGGGCTCACCCGTGGCCAGGCGCTGCGCATCACGGCGCTCCTCCATGACATGGCGAAGGCCGAGACCCGGGGAGTACTGGACAGCGGGCGCGTCATCTTCCCCCATCACGACCGGGTGGGCGCCGACATGGCGGATGCGTGGTTCCGGCATATGCGGACGTCCAACGACCTGCGCGAGTTCGTGGTGCGCGGAGTCCGCCACCACCTGGCCCTGGGGTTCATGGTGCATCGCCAGCCGCTCACGCTGGCCCAGTACGACCGCTACCTGCGGCGCGTCGCCCCCGACCCGGTCGAGGCGATCGTGCTCTCGGTGGCGGACCGCCTGGCCACGGACGGGCCGCGCACCACGCCGATCCAGATCACGCGGCACCTGGCCCTGGCGCGCGACGTGCTGGCCGCGCATGGCCGCATCACGGCCCTCGAGCCCATCCGCCCGCCGCTGGATGGCCGCGAACTCGCAGGGCTGCTCAAGCGCCCGCCCGGCCCATGGCTCACCGACCTGCTGGCAGCAACGCGCGAGGAGCAGTTGATGGGGCGCGTGCACGACGCGCCCACCGCCGAGGCGTTTGCCCGTTCGTGGGATGTGCGCCACCCCGCGGCTCCGTAGCGACGCGCTTCCGACCGGCGCGGGGTCTATGGTGCCGCCATGGGCATCCACCTGACCAAGATCTACACCCGCCAGGGCGACCAAGGGGACACCCGCCTTGGCGACATGACGCTGGTGCGGAAGGACCACCTGCGGGTGAACGCATACGGCGAGGTGGATGAACTGAACGCCGTGGTCGGCGTGGTGCGCCTGTGCGACCTGCCGGATGGGTGGGATTCCCGCCTGGGACAGGTGCAGAACGACCTGTTCGACGTGGGCGCGGACCTCGCCGTGCCGGTCGATCCCGAGTCGGAGGAGGGTCGCCTGCGCATCGCCCCGCAGCGGGTGGCGTGGCTGGAGCAGTGGTGCGACGAGGTGAATTCCGCTCTCGAGGCGCTCACCAGCTTCGTGCTGCCCGGTGGCAGCCCCGCCGCGGCGCACCTGCATGTGGCCCGCACGGTGTGCCGTCGCGCCGAGCGCGCGGTGGTGATGCTGGCCGATCATGAGCCCACCGGCGCGGTGGGGGAGAACGTGATCGCCTACCTCAACCGGCTCTCCGACCTGTTCTTCATCCTCGCGCGCGGTGCCAACGCGTCCGCAGGCCGGCCGGACGTGCTCTGGGTCCCGGGGGGCGGCTCCTAGCCCGCCGGGCTCCCCGCCGGCCCGCCGACCCACGCGGGGTCGCGGCGGTTCCAGCCCCGCCACACGAGGATCGCGCCGATGGCGATGATCCCCAGCGAGATGAACTGCGCTGCCGTGAGTCCACCGGCGACGATCGGCGTTGCCCGCACGAACTCCACGAGGAACCTCTCCGCCCCGGCGAGCACCAGGTACAGGCCGAACAGTGCCCAGGGAGCGGTCAGGCGGCCACGCATGCGCCAGAGGATCCAGAAGATCACGAGGCTCGCCAGGGTCTCGTACACCGGAGTGGGGTGGACGATGTCGGTGGTCGGCACCGTTCCCTCGGGGTAGGCCATGCCCCAGGGCAGGGTGGTGAGGTCGCCGTAGTCGCCGTCGCCCGCCAGTTGGCATCCGATGCGGCCGATCGCGTACCCCAGGGCCAGCGGCGCGGCGGTCATGTTCGCCATCAGCCCGATGGGCACCCGACGCCAGAGGGATACGAGGATCACCCCGATGACGCCCCCGGCCACGCCCCCGTACCAGACGAGTCCGGCCCCGGTGAACAGGCCCTCCCCGGGCTCGCCCCAGTGCTCGACCACGTAGTAGATGCGTGCGCCGAGGAAACCGCCGATCCCGGCGGCAATGGCGACCTCCACGGCCATGCCCGCATCGAGCCCGCGCTGGCGCAGGTCGACGGCGAGGAAGATGCCCGCGATGACGATCGCGAGCGCGGCCATGAGGCCGAACGAGTAGAAGGTGAAGGGTCCGATGGACCCGAGCTCGGGAAGCACGCGCCGATCTTGCCACGTTTGGCGGCGCGGCCGTTCGCCCGCGTGCCGCCGGCGTCCCGACTAGGGGCGGACGGCCCCCACGTAGTTGCCCGAGCGGCTGGCGAGCGACTGCACGCGCACCACGTCACCGGTCTGGGGCGCGTGCACGAAGTTCCCCCCGCCGATGTAGATGCCCATGTGGCCCAGGCCGCTGAAGAACACCAGGTCGCCCGCCTGCAGTTGGTCGGACGGCACCTGTGGGAACTGACCCCAGATGGCGTATGTGTAGTGCGGCACGCTCTTGCCGATCTGCGCGTATGCGTACGAGGCCAGGCCCGAGCAGTCGAAGCCCGATGGCGATGCGCCGCCCCACACGTAGGGGACGCCCTGGAACGACAGCGCGATGCGCGCGGCCTCGGCATTGCCGGCTCCGTCGGGCAGCGGGCCGCGGAACGCCGAATAGCCGGATGACGCCAGCGAGCGGGCCTGCGCCGCGCGGCGCCGGCGCTCGTCGGCGATGGCCTGGCGCAGGTCGGCGCGCGCGTTCT
>CAZPAT010000001.1:28036-30721 GCA_964584485.1 uncultured Bifidobacterium sp. | reverse complement strand
GTACTTCACCGGCGGCCACATGCTGCTGCCCCTCCTCGACCTGCGGGCCCGCATGTGCGTGCAGATGCTGGCGGCGCTGTACGAGGACATCCTCGCGCGCATCGCGGAGCGCGGGTTCGACTACACGCGCGGCCGCGTCTCGCTGCCGGGGCGTCGCAAGGCGGTGCTGATGCTGCGGTCGATCGCCCGGGCGATCGCGACGAGGCCACGGTGAGCATGCGCGGGGCGCGCGTGGTGGTGGTGGGCGGCGGGCTCGCCGGCATCTCCGCCGCCGTGGAGGCGGCCGGACGGGGCGCGCGGGTGACCCTGCTGGAGCGCCGGCCGTTCCTCGGTGGCAAGGCGTTCTCCTTCACCGACCCCCGCACCGGCGAGGAGATCGACAACGGGCAGCACGTGCACCTGGGCTGCTGCACCGCATACACCGCATTGCTCGGGCGCCTCGGGTCGCTGGGCCTCACGGCCATGCAGCCGATGCTCCGGGTGGACGTGCGCGACCGCGCGGGCGCCCGTGGGGTGCTCGCGGCCCGGAGGCTGCCCGCCCCCCTCCACATGGGGCCGTCGTTCGCCGCGTACGGGCTGCTGACCCGCCGGGAGCGTGCACGTGCGCTCCGGGCGCTGGGCGCGATCGCCGCGCTCGGGCCCACCGGGCGCGCCCGGCTGGATGACGTCGCCTTCGGGGAATGGCTGCGCGCGCACGGCCAGGGCGATGCGGCGATCGAGCGCTTCTGGGACCTGGTGATCCTGCCCACCTGCAATGAGCGGTCGGACCGCACATCCGCGGCGCTCGCGATGTTCGTGATCACCGAGGGCCTCATGCGCACCCCCCGGGGCGCCGCCATCGGCTGGTCGCTCGTGGGGCTCTCGCGCCTGGTGGACGGTCCCGCCCGGCGCCACCTGCAGCGCGCCGGCGGCACGGTGCGCACGGGGCGCGGAGCCGCCGCGGCCGATGCGACCGGCGTGACGCTGGACGGGGGCGAGCACGTGGCGGCGGACGCCGTGGTGCTGGCGCTGCCTCCGGCACGCGCACGATCCGTGTGTCCCGCAGCCGTGCCGCGCGACCCGGGCCTTGGGGAGTCCCCGATCGTCAACGTCCACCTGTGGTTCGACCGGCCCGTGCTCGATGTCCCCGTGCTCGCCGTGGTGGACAGCCCCGTCCAGTGGATGTTCGACCGCACGGGCATCACCGGCCGTGGCGCACCCGGGCAGCACGTGGACCTCAGCATCTCCGCCGCCCGCGACGAGATGCCGGTGCCGCGCGCGGACCTGGCCGCGTCGATGGACGCCGAGGTGCGGGCCCTCCTGCCCGCGGCCCGCGACGCGCGCCTCGACGCCTGGGCGGTGACCAAGGATCCACGCGCCACGTTCGCGCCCGCGCCCGGGCAGGCGTCCCGGCGGCCGGGTGCGCGCACGCCCGTGCCCGGCATTGCGCTCGCGGGCACGTGGACGGCCACCGGATGGCCCGCGACGATGGAGGGCGCGGTGCGCAGCGGCATCGCCGCGGTGCGGGAGCTGGCCACCCAGATGGGGCCCCGGACGGCGTGATGCGCGCCCTCGGCCACCTGCGGCGGTTCCTCGGACGCCGCCACGGGCGGGCCGCCGAGGTGGCGATGGGGGTCGGCGGCCTGGTGGCGTACAACCTGGTCCGCGCCCGCCACCTGGCCGACCGGGACGTGGCGATCGCCAACGCCCGGCGCATCGCCGCCGCCGAACGCCGAGCCGGCGTGCTCGTGGAGCCCGCGATCCAGCGGGCCCTGGTGCGCGGCCCGCTGTCGCGCACGCTCCTGGGCGCCGCCTACATCGTGAGCCAGGTCGTCGCGCTGCCGATCGCGCTCCGGACCGCCCACACCCGGCGCTATCCGGCGTACCCGGCGCTCCGCACCATGGCGCTGCTGTCGTGGGCCGCAGGCGTCGCGTGGTACGCACGGCGCCCGGTGGCCCCCCCGCGCATGCTCCCCGAACTCGGCATCGCCGACTCGGTGTCGGAGGGCTTCCTCCCGATGGACAGCCGCCTGGTGCGATCGCTGTACAACCCCTACGCCGCGATGCCGTCGCTGCACGTGGGAATGGCCCCGGTGGTCGCGTGGACGATGTGGGCGAGCACGACCAACCCGGCGGTGCGGATCGCCGCTCTGTCCTATCCTCCCGCCGTCGCGGCGACGGTCGTGGCGACCGGGCAGCACTTCCTCGCGGACATCGCAGGGGGCATCGCGGTCGTCCTTCCGGCATGGGCCATCGCCCGGCGCATCACCCGTGCAGGGCGCACCAACGGCGGAACGACCTGAGGTGCCGCCGCCAGTACCAGCGGACGAGCGGACGCATGACCGGCACAAGCAACCCGTCGAACACCTCATCCGACTCCACGCGGCATCCATCCGGGTGCGGGAGGAACCGGAAGACGTGCACGCCCGAGGTGCCGATGCCGCGACCGCGCCACGCCACCTCGCTCGGCGCGTCCACGCGCACGACCGTGCAGTCGAAGGTGAACGGCCGGTGACCGTTGCGCACCACGTGCCCGGCGACCCAGCCGGCATCGCCGACCCAGCCGGAATCCGCCGAGCCGAGCCAGTCCCAGCGTGACCAGTCCGCGACCTCCGCGAAGAGCGCCCAGGCCCGATCGGGGGGGACGGGCACGGTCAGGCTCCCGATCCAGCGAACGCGACGACGCACGCCGTGACCCTAGCGGCG
>CAZPAT010000001.1:26224-27936 GCA_964584485.1 uncultured Bifidobacterium sp. | reverse complement strand
AGGGCGGCCGGATGCTGGAGCGCCGCGTCCTGCAGGAGCGCATGGGGGGCGACCTGGCGTCGCTGCCGGCCGAGGTGCCGATACCGCTGCGCGACACCCGGCCCGCGCTCGGCACGGCCGAGGCCAAGCAGCAGGTGGCCGAGGCAGGCACGATCCTGCGCCGTGGCGGCGCGGTGGTGGTCGACGGCGTGCCGGCCACCCTGGCCCCGAAGGACATCGCCGCCGCGATGCGGTTCACCCCCGAGGGGCTGCGCATCGCCGCGTCCGCCCTGCGTCGGCCGCTCCTCGCCGCCTACCCGAAGGGCTCGGTGCAACCGCGCCCGGCACGGTTCGACATCCGCGGCACGCGCGCGGTGCTGGTGCCGTCGAGGGACGGCCGCCTGGTGGACGCCCGCCGGGTGGCGGACGGCCTGGCCGGGGAGGACCGCCCGGTGGAATCGACGTTCACTGCGGTGACCCCCGTGTTCACCACGAAGAAGGCCCGCGCGCTCGGCATCAGGGAGGAGGTCGGGTCGTTCACCACGCCCTACGACGCCGGGCAGCCGCGGGTGACGAACATCCGCAAGGCCTCCGAGATCCTGAACGGCACGATCATCCCGGCCGGCGGCACCCTCTCGCTCAACAAGGTGCTGGGCAAGCGCACGACCGACCGGGGGTTCGTGGCAGCGCCCATGGTGGCGGACGGACTGCTGGTGGACTCCGTGGGCGGCGGGGTGTCGCAGCTCGCCACCACGCTCTTCAACGCGGCGTTCTTCTCGGGCTTCGCGCTGAACGAGCACACCGCCCATCAGCTGTACTTCGACCGCTACCCGGTGGGCCGGGAGGCCACCATCTCCTGGCCGTCACCCGATCTGAGGGTGACCAACAACTGGAAGGCGGCGGCCCTGGTGCGGGTGTTCAACGGGTCCAGCGGGGTAACGGTGGCCATCTACTCCACCTCCTTCGACCGCAAGGTGGAGACCGAGACCAGCGAGCGCTTCGACCTGACCGAGCCCAAGGAGCGGCGGGTCACCGCCGAGTGGGTGGACGAGGGGCAGGAGGTCCTCAAGAGCGAGGGCTCGCAGGGCTTCAGCGTGCGGGTGACCCGCAAGGTGTTCGAGGGGTCGCGCCTGAAGGAGGAAGACGACTTCACCACCAACTACCTCGCCCCGCCGAAGGTCATCCTGGTGCCGGAGGGCACGCCCGGCGCCGAGACGCCGTACGCGCCGGAATAGCCGCTAGTCCAGGTCGCCGCGCCGGCGCTGCACCTCGTCCACCCCGTGGTCGTCGGGCAGGCCCAGCGCGCGGTTGATCGCCTGCAGCGGCGTGATGCCCTGCTCGGCGGCGTTGGCCCCCACACGGGCGGCCGGGGAGACCTCGTCGGGCACCGACGCCTCCACCCGCCGCGCCTCCAGGCGCTGCGCCCACGGCTCCGCGATCACCGGCCAGCGCCCGAGCGCGGCGGCATGCCGCGCGTCACGACCCGCTGCCCCCGTCGGCGCCCCGCGGCCCGGCGTGTACTCCGCCATCCTCACGACCCCCGCGGGGGCCTGCGTACACTCATGGGCGCACGATAAGGCATCGCGAGGGAGGGTCCCAATGGGCGAGGGCGATCCGGCAATCGACGCGCTGCAGCACGACGGCGCCACCTACCCCCCGCCGACCGATATCTCCGCGGGCGCCGTGGTGTCCGATCCCGCCGTGTGGGCGCGCGCCGCCGACGACCCGATCGG
>CAZPAT010000001.1:0-26124 GCA_964584485.1 uncultured Bifidobacterium sp. | reverse complement strand
GCGCCGTGGTGTCCGATCCCGCCGTGTGGGCGCGCGCCGCCGACGACCCGATCGGCTGGTGGGAGGAGCAGGCCCGCCGCCTCGACTGGGCGTCGCCGTGGACCCGCGCGCTCGACGATGACGCGCCGCCGTTCTTCCGCTGGTTCACCGGCGGCACGCTGAACGTGGCCGCCAACTGCCTGGACCGGCACCTCGCGGAGCGGGGCGACCGCGTGGCCTTCCACTGGGAGGGCGAGCCCGGTGACCGCGTGGACATCACCTACCGCGACCTGCACGGGCGTGTGTGCCGCTTCGCAAATGCCCTGCGCGCCCTGGGCGTGGAGCGCGGCGGTCGCGTGGCGATCTACATGGGAATGGTGCCCGAGCTGCCCATCGCCATGCTGGCCTGCGCGCGCCTGGGCGCGGCCCATACGGTCGTGTTCGGCGGCTTCTCGGCCGAGGCGCTCGCCGACCGCATGAACGACTTCGGCGCCACGGTGCTGGTGACGCAGGACGAGGGATGGCGCGCGGGCAAGCGCATCCCCCTGAAGGCGAATGCCGACGCGGCGCTCGACCGCGCGCCCGGAGTGGCGCACTCGGTCGTATGCCGGCGCACCGGCGGCGATGTCGCGTGGCGCGAGGGCCGCGACCTGTGGTTCCACGATGTGGAGGCCGCTGCCGCAGAGGAGTGCCCCGCGGAGGCCATGGATGCCGAGCAGATGCTCTTCGCGCTGTACACCTCCGGCACCACCGGCAAGCCCAAGGGCATCGTGCACACCAGCGGCGGGTACCTCACGGGCGCCGCGTCCACCCACCGGATGGTGTTCGACCTCCACGATGACGACGTCTACTGGTGCGCGGCCGACATCGGGTGGATCACCGGGCACTCCTACATCGTGTACGGGCCCCTCGCGAACGGCGCGACCAGCGTGATGTACGAGGGGGGCCCGGGGTTCCCGGCGCAGGACCGCCTGTGGGAGATCGCGGAGAGGTACCGCGTGAGCATCCTCTACATGGCGCCCACGGCGATCCGCACGTTCATGAAGTGGGGGGACTCACTGCCGGCCGCCCATGACCTGTCGTCCATCCGCATCCTCGGCAGCGTGGGCGAGCCCATCAACCCCGAGGCGTGGGAGTGGTACCGGGACCACATCGGAGGCGGTCGCGCACCGGTCATGGACACCTGGTGGCAGACCGAGACCGGCAGCATCATGATCAGCCCACTGCCCGGACTGAGCACCCTGAAGCCGGGATCGGCGTCGCGCCCCCTGCCGGGTATCTCGGCGCGCGTCGTGGGCGAGGACGGCCGCGAGGTGCCCGCCGGGCGCGGCGGTTACCTGGTGATTGACCACCCGTGGCCCTCCATGCTGAGGACGATCCTGGGGGATGACCAGCGCTACGTGGATACCTACTGGAGCCGGTTCCCCGGGATGTACCTGGCGGGCGACGGCTGCCGGGTGGACTCCGGCAACGACTACTGGCTGCTGGGCCGGATCGACGACGTCATGAACGTGTCGGGCCACCGGCTGTCGACCATCGAGATCGAGAGCGCCCTGGTGGATCACCCCGCCGTGGCCGAGGCCGCGGTGGTCGGACGCGCCGACCCGGTGACGGGCGAGGCGATCGCGGCGTTCGTGACCCTGCGCGACGGGGTGACGGGCGACGAGGCACTCATCGCCGACCTGCGCGACCACGTGGCGCGGCAGATCGGCGCCATCGCCAAGCCGGCCTCCATCGTGCTCACCCCCGACCTGCCGAAGACGCGCTCGGGCAAGATCATGCGGCGGCTGCTGCGCGATGTGTCCGAGCACCGGCAACTGGGCGATGTCACCACGCTGGCCAACGAGGAGGTGGTGTCGGCGATCGCGGACCTCGCGACCGCGAACCCGCACCAGGAGGACTAGTCCGGCGACCCCGCCAGGCAGGGCGGCGGCACCCGTCCGGCGTCCCGCAGCCGGTCCGCCGCATGATTGCGCGCCGCATGCACGGCGTCGCGGGCGGGCGTCATGCGGTGCGCCTCCCGGTACCAGGCCGTGAGGCCCTCGAGGGACAGGGCGAGGGCCAGTCGGTCATCGGCGTCCCAGTCCCCCGCCAGCCACATTGCCGCCGCGAGGCCGGAGATCACGAGGGCCGCCGCGGATGGCGAACCCTTCACCACCGGAACGGGCCCCACGGCCGAGCCGGCGAGCTCGCAGGTGATGCGCGTAAGCCCCCGGTCGCCCGACCACGGGATGAGCTCGACGTCCACCGTGCCACGCGACCGCGTGCCCACCCGCACCGTTCCCGCGGGCAGCGATCCATCCGGACTGGCGGCGATGGCCGTTGCCAGGTCGCGCACCCGCTCGGCGATGCCCCGCACCTCGTTCTCGTGCGTGCGATGGACTCCCCAGGCGATCAGGCCCAGGGCGAGGTCGAGGTCGTCGGCCGCGGGCGGGCGACCCGTGCCGCCCCCCGGATACGTGGTGCGCACCGCGGCCATCCCGGCTGCGGGCATCTCGACGTCGATGCGCGCCTTCGGCCGACGACGTATCACGCGAAAACCCCTACGCAAAGCGGTTTTGCGGACCCGAAACCGCTGCCGCGTCCGGGTGCGCTGGTAGCGTCACCGGCACTTCGCAGCGAACGCTGCAGCCTCCGTCCGGAGGTCATCGAAGCGAGGAGACCCATGACCAAGGCCGACTTCGTCAAGCGCGTCGCGCGTGCAGCCGACCTCACCAACGACCAGGCGACCCGGGCTGTGCAGGCGGTCCTGGATGAGCTCGAACTTGCCCTGAAGGCCGGAGACGAGGTGCAGTTCTCCGGCTTCGGCAAGTTCTCGGTGTCGCACCGTGCCGCTCGCGAGGGCGTTGACCCCCGCAACCCCGGCCAGAAGATCCAGATCCCGGCCCGCAAGGTGCCGCGGTTCCAGGCGGGCGCGCAGCTGAAGCGCTCCGTCGCCGGGTAGTACCGACCTGCCGCCGGCAGGCGGGCCCCCGGGGGTCCGCCTGCCGCGCGACCGAGGAGCCGGAGGCGGGAGTCGAACCCGCACGCCCCGAGGGGCCGGGGATTTTAAGTCCCCCGCGTCTACCAGTTCCGCCACTCCGGCCGGAGCTCACGCCGGGCACCATCACCGGCCGAACGTCGCCGCGCCGGGGGTCCGATCGACCGCGGCACGTCGGGAGTCCTCCACCCGGCGGCACCAGTCCTCGGCGAGGATCGGCCACCTGTCGAGAACCTGCTCGTGCCGGATGTGGCGGGTGTTCTCGCCCTTCGAGAAGATCATGCGCCGGTCATCCGCGGGGTCCTCGGTACGGGCCAGCGCCTCGGCCAGTCCGTCCACTGCATTCACGGCGTCCTCGTCGCCCGCGTGCGTGCCCCCGGTGCCCATGGATGGGAATCCTATCCATCCCCCCGCAACCGGGTCATCCGCCCAGCGAGAGCGCGATCCCGTCCAGGATGTCGCGCTCCGAGACGATGAGTTCCCGGTCGCCCAGGGCGTCCATCGCCCCGGCCAGGATCGCGAGCCCGGGGACGATCACATTGACGCGGTCCGGGTGCAGGCCCGGCGTCCGTGCACGCTCCGCATGCCCGCAGCCCGCGAGTCGCGCGAGCACGGCGCCCACGTCGTCGCGGCCCACGCGCATCCCGTGGATGGCCGCCGGGTCATAGCCCCCCCGCATCACGGCGGCCACGGTGGTGACCGTGCCGGCCACGCCGACCAGCGGCCCGGCCGAGCCGAACCCCCGCGTGGCCTCGCCCACCATGGCGCGGGCTTCATCGGCGATCGCCTGCACCTCGCGGGGGTCCGGGGGGTCGCCCGTGATGCCATCGCCCTGGCGATTCACCCCGAGGGCCAGGCTCACCGACGCCCGCGGTCCATCGGCATCACCGGCCACCACCTCGGTGCTTCCCCCGCCGATGTCGATCATCCGGCACGGACCACCCGACGGCGGCAGCACGAGCCGCGCCCCCGCGAACGACAGGGCGGCCTCGCGCCGGCCGTCGATCACCTCGAGGTCCGCACCGAGCCTGCGGCGGGCGATGGCCTGGACGGACGTGCGGTTCGGGGCCTCGCGCACCGCCGCCGTGCCGACGGCGACCACCGGAGGGCTCCCGGCCGCCGCGATCCGCATGGCGTAGTCGGCCAGGCAGGCGTCCAGCCGCGACAGCGCATCATCCGTGATCCGTCCGCCCGCGCCTGCGCCCCGGCGCAGTCCGGTGACGGTCACGATCCTCTCCCCCACGGCGCCCCCCGAATCCATGCGCTCCATGAGCAGCAGGCGCACCGAGTTCGAGCCGACATCGATGACGGCGGCGCGCACCCCTACCGACGGCGGTAGCGGACGAGCGCGCGGATCCCTGCAACCCACCGCAGCGGGCCGCGGATCTGAGCGATCGCGAGGGCCGCATGACGGCTGATCGCCTGCAGCTCGGCCACCGCCACGCGCAGGCGCTCGACCTCCTGGGCAAGCTCCGACGCACCCTGCTCCCCTCGCGCGAGGCCCTGCTCGATCCGCGCGGCGCTGCCCTCGATGCCGGCGAGCACGGGGGAGATGCGCCGGGTGCTGGCCCCCACCCTGCGCTTCAGGAGGATGGCGCGCACGACGGCGTATGCGATGCCCGCGCCCGCGAGCACGGCGAGGGCGATCGCCGCGCCCGTGATGGTCCACCCCGTCCAGCCCATGGACTGGGACACTACCGCCATGGATATCCACTGGGTCGACGTCTTCGCCACCGGGCCCCTCTCGGGCAACCCCCTCGCCGTCGTCACCGGGGACGACCTGCCGCCGACCCACCGCATGCAGGCCGTGGCAGGCGAGATCGGCCTGTCCGAGACCGTCTTCGCCGTGCGCGGGGACACGCCGCGCCTGCGCATCTTCACCCCTGTCGCCGAGATCCCCCTTGCCGGGCACCCGCTCGTGGGCGCCGCATGGGTGCTCGCGCGCCTCGGATGGATCGGCGCGGAGGGGTTGCTGCAGGCGCCGGGCGGCGAGATCCCGGTGCGGACCGATGCGCAGGGCGCGACGATGACACGCGCCGCACCGCGGGCGCGGGGGCATGAGGATCCGTCAGTGATGGCCGCGTGCATCGGGGGCCGGGTGATCGGCGCCTGCCCCATCTGGGATGCCGGGCTCCCACAGGTCATGGCGCAGGTCGCCTCCCTCGATGACCTGGCCCCCGACTACGCCGCCATCACGGCGCGGGGCACGTCCATGGGCTGGGCCGGGGTGAGCGCGTTCGTGCTGGATGACGACGGGGATGGAACGGCCCGCGCCGAGGTCCGGCACTTCGCGGGTCCCATCGGGATCCGCGAGGACCCGGTCACCGGCAGCGCGGCCGGGGCCCTCGGCGCGGCCCTGCTCGCGCGTGGCGGACCAGCGGGGGACGGGCTGCGGCTCACCATCCGCCAGGGTCGTCACGTGGGGCGCGACGGGCTCATCGACGTCGCAGTGGACGCCGGTGCCCATGGCCCCGCGGCGGTCCACGTGGGAGGGGCGGTCGTCCCGGTGATGACGGGGACCATCGGCCCGGAGGCGCTCCGGGGCTAGGGTGATGGGGATGCCCTCGCCGCCCCTCACCGACCGCCGTCTGGTGTTCGTGCTCGGCAAGGGCGGGGTGGGCAAGACCGCCGTCGCCGCGGCGCTCGCCCTGGGCCTGGCGGACCGGGGGCACCGCACCCTCCTGATCGAGGTGGCGGCGGAGACGCGCACTGCGGCGGTGTTCGGCACAGCGCCACCGGTGGATGCGCCGGTCGAACTGCGTCCCGGGCTCTTCGCGCTGTCGGTGGACGCCGAGCAGGCCATGCAGGAGTACCTCAGCATCCAGTTGAAGGTGAGGCCGGTCGTCGAGATGATGTCCCGCAGCCGCGCCTTCCATCAGGTGACCCAGGCCGCCCCGGGTCTCGCCGAACTGGTGACCCTCGGCAAGATCTGGGACCTCGCCACCGCGGTTCGGGATGGGCGCCCGGTGTGGGACCGGCTCGTGGTGGACGCGCCGGCCACCGGTCACGGGCTGGCCCTGCTGCAGGCGGCAGCGAGCATGCGCGACCTCGCCGGGTCGGGACCCATCAGCGATCAGGCCGATGCCATCGAGAGGGTGGTGCGGCACCCGGAAGCCACCGGCGTGGTGGTGGTGGCCATTCCCGAGGAGCTCGCGGTCACCGAAGCCGCCGAGGCGGTGGCCCTCATGCGCGAGCGCGGCGTGCCCGTCGCGTGCGCCGTCGCAAACGCCGTGCGCACGTCGCCCTTCGGGCCCGGCGACGCCGATGTCCTACGGACGGTGCTCGGTGATCCCGCGGCCGGCCCCGCCGAGCGCGCCGCAGCCGGGGCGGCGCTCGCGACAGTGGACGGCGCCGCGCATGATGCGCGCGAGGTGCGGGCGCTCGGCGACGGCTGTGCGCTGCCGGTCGCGATGCTGCCCGCGGTACCGGATCTCGCCCCGGGGTCCGGGGGCGTCGAGCATCTCTCCGCCACGCTGATGGCCGACCCTGCACTGGGGGGCACAGGTGCCTCCTGAGGTCGACCTGATGGCGATGCTGCGCGGGCGCCGGGTGGTGGTGGTGGCCGGCGCCGGCGGGGTGGGCAAGACCACCGTGTCCGCGGCGCTCGGACTGGGCCTGGCCGCGGCGGGTGCCCGCGTGGCGGTGGTCACCATCGACCCCGCCCGCAGGCTGGCCACGGCCCTCGGCATACCCGGGCTGGGGGATGAGCCCCATCGCGTGGACCCGGCGGTCGTGGAGGCGGCGGGCATGCGCATGGCGGGCACGCTCGATGCACTGCAGCTGGACCCACGGGCCACCTTCGACCGGCTCATCGCGCGGGAGGCGCCCGATGACGCCGCGCGTGACCGCATTCTGCGCAACCGCGTCTACCGGCACCTGTCCGGCGCAGCGGGCGCCCAGGAGTTCATGGCGGTCGAGCGGCTGCACGAGCTCGTGGACTCAGGCGCCTATGACGTGGTCGTGCTGGACACCCCGCCCGCCCGCAACGCGCTGGACTTCCTGGACGCCCCCGAGCGGATGACGCGGTTCGTGGAGGGCCGGGGCCTGCGCCTGCTGCTGGGGCCGCGGACAGGAGCCGGGCGCACCGGCTGGCGGGCGCTGCAGGCCGGCGGGCATATGGTGATGTCGGTGGTGGAGCGGCTCACGGGCGCGCAACTGCTGACCGACATCTCGGAGTTCCTGCAGTCATTCGACGGCATGTACCAGGGGTTCAGCAACCGCGCAGCGGCCGTGCACGACCTGCTGGCATCCGACTCCACGCGGTTCGTGGTGGTCACCGGACCGCGCCCCGAGCCGGCCTCCGAGGCCGTGGCGCTCTGGCGGCGGCTGGCGGACGAGCACTATCCGCTGGGCGCGGTCGTGGTGAACCGCGTGCACCCGGCGCCCGGCGCCACGGGCACGCCGGACGGGCTGGCCGGGCTGCTGCGTCACGCGGGCGCGCCCGATCCGGAGGGCCTGGCATCGCGCGCCGCGGCGGCGCTGGAGGCCGCGCAGGCGCGCGCCGCCGCAGATGCGCACGAGGTGGGCGCGCTCTCACATGCGCTCTCGGGACCACCACTGGCCATCGTGCCCGCACTGGCCGAGGACCCCGTGGAGGTCGCCGGGCTCGCGCAGGTCACGCGCGCCCTGGGCGACGACGCGCGCGACCCCGGCCGCGATGCCGGGGCCGCGCCGCCCCCCGATAAGGCGCGCAGGCAGACCACGTAGGCCGAGGCCTGCACCACCTGGTTGCTCTCGTTGACCACGCCCACGTTCCCGCCCACGGGGACGCGCCCGTTGATGGGGGCCTGACCGTCGTCGGTGGCCGGGCGCGAGAACGTCACGTGCGCTTGGGGGTTCCCCTCAGCCCATCACCGCCACCACGGTGCCCTCGCGGCCCGTGGCCACCAGGTACGGCGGCGCGGGCGCACCCGCCGACACCCCGCGCAGCCCGCCCACCTCACGGCCATCCAGGAGCCCGTGGGCCGTCACGCGCTCCCCGAGCGACCGGGTGGACGAAACCAGGATGCCCTCCGACGCGGCCAGCCCCCGCCCGGCGCCCGGGGGAATGCCCACCGACGGCCGCGCGCGCCCGGGGATGACCGAGTGGAGCACGGCACGGCCACCGGCGCCCGCAATGGCGACACCGCCCGGAATCGCCGCGAGCGCCATGATGGGCTCGCCGATGGGCGACCGGGCACGCGCGTGCTCCTCGCCCCGGCGCACGAGCACCAGGTCCTCCCCGGCCCCGATCACCAGGTCGTCGCCGTCGAGCCATGCCGCCGACGACGCCCCCGCCACCGCCGCTGTCCAGTCCCGGCGGCGAGCGGCGTCCGAGCGCGCGATGACGGTGGCACGTGGTAGCGCGGCGCGCGGCCCCACCGCGGCCAGCCGCCCCCCTGGACCGGCCGCCAGCACGAGGCGCCCGGGACCGCGGGCACGCAGCCCCACCGCCGGCGCCCCGGCCGGATCCGTGATGACCAGCAGGCCGCGGCGCGGGGCCAGGGCCAGGCGGTCGGTTCCGACGGCGGCCAGTGAGCGCACGTCGGCCACGGCGATCTCCCGTGCGCCCTCCAGGTCGGGAAGCCGCGCGACCATCACGCGGCCCGGCAGGGCGACGGCCGCCCAGGCGCCGTCCGGAGACACGGCCACCGCGGATCCGGGCCACGGGCGGGTTGCCACCACCTGCACGGCGCCCGACGCCTCCACCGCCGGGTCCGGAGGGCTCACGACGCCCGCATTCCCTCGTACTCGGCCTCCGCGCGCTCGGCGGTGATCTCCCACCGGAAGGCGCGGGCAGTGGCCTGCGCGTTCGCGGTGAGCCGCGCCCGCAGATCGGGCTCGCGCATCACGGCCACGAGCGCCTCGGCCATGGGGCCGGAATCGCCCACGGGGGTCATGAGGCAGTCGTCCCCGTCCCGCAGGAACTCGCGGAGCACGGGGATGTCGCTGGCCACCACCGGCAGCCCGGCGGCCATGGCCTCCACCACCACCAGGCCGAACCCCTCGCGCGTGGAGGGGAAGGCCAGGGCGTCGGCCGCGCGGTACAGCGCGGGCATGTCGTCGTCGGCCACCACCCCGATGCGCGCGACATGCGCATCAGGTGACGGGTACGGCCCCTCGCGCACGCGCACGCGCAGGCCCAGGCGTGCGGCGTCGTCCTTCCATGCCGCGAGGTGGACCGGTTCCGCATACAGGCCGTCGCCCCCGGCGACGACCAGCAGGGCGTCGTCCGGCAGGCGTCCGCGGGCGCGGGCGAAGGCCTCGAGGAGCACGCGGCCCCCCTTGCGGGGTTGCACGCCGCCAAGCGCGAGGATTACGGGACGCATGCCCCAGCCGAAGCGCTCCCCCGCCCGGCGTCGGTCCAGTGGGCAGTGGGCGAAGCGCGCGAAGTCCACGCCGTTGGGCACCACCCCGGCCTGCACGCCGAACTCCGATGCCAGGCGCGCGGCCCAGAAGGCCGACACCGCCAGGCAGCGGTCGACGTCCTGGATGGACGCGCGCTGACACTCCTCGAGGACGTCGTCCTGGAAGACCTCGACGTGATGGACGGTGCGGACCACGTGCGGGATGACGCCCTCGGCCCGGAGGTCCAGCAGGGCACGCGCGGACACCATGTCCTGCGCATGGTGGATGTCCACCGGGGCCGCGTGCCGCAATGCCGCGGCGAGGGCCGAGGCCCCACGGGCCACCCGCTGCGCGACTCCCTCACCGGGCTCCGGCATCAGCGGTACCTGATGCAGCGCCACGCCGGGCCCCACGGCGAGGCCCGACCCGCCGATGGTGAGCGCCCACAGCTCCACCCGGTGCCCGCGCGCGGCGAGTTCCTCGGCGAGCCTGCGCGCATGCACCGCGCCGCCCCGGGGCATGGCCGAGTACGTCGCGATCCGCACCCGCATCGGGGCCCCTCAGCGACCGGGTCGCACGAGCGCCGCGGCGAGCCGGGCGGCCTGGGCGCTGGTGGGGGCCACGCGCGCGCCGGCTGCGACCAGGGCCTCCTCCTGGCGCGAGAGCACCTGCGGGTCGGCCTCGGTGCCGCATACGTGCGCCACCACCTGGAGCGAGGGGCGCGCCTGCAGGGCCCGGGTGAGCGCCGGGGCGAGGGCTCCGGCCGGATCGGCATGGGCTCCGCGCCCGAGGATGACGTCCAGCAGCACCACTGCCACGGTCTGGTCCGACACGGTATCGACGATCAGCTCGGCGCGGCGTGATGGGTCGCGCACCGGGTGCGGGGTGCCGTGCACGGATGACTCGGCCTGCAGGTCAAGGCACGCATGGCCACGCACGACATCGCGCGGATCCAGGTACTCGGCGGCGCCCGCGGGGGTGTTGGACACCACGCGCCCCAGTTGCGCGGACAGGATTGCCGCGGCCTCGGCGCACAGCGCCGATCCGGCGAATATCCCCCGCACGTGGCCCGCGCTGACCCAGCCGGTGGGTTCCGCGGCCGGGATGACCGGGCGCGCGCCGGCGCGGCGCGCGGCGGCCACCACCGCATGATCGATGGCGGCGTGCACGTCAATCCCGTCAGGGGCGGGCATCTCGCCCGCACCGATGAGGCACGCCGACCCGGGAATGCCGGTCGCCGCCATCGCAGCGAGCACGGCCTCGGCTGCCCGCGCCGAGAATCCCTCCGCCACCAGCACGACGGCATCGGTGCCGGGGTGCCCGGCAAGCCGGCCGAGCGCCGCGATGGTCGATGCACCCGCGACCTCATCCGAGAGGTCACGCGGCCCCGTGACAAGGCACCGGCTCACGCCCACGCCGAAGCGGTCGAGCAGCACCGATGCCTCCTGAGCACCGGAACCGGACGTCGCCACCACGGCCACGCGGCCCGGCGCGACCGCATTGGCGATGCCGATCCCGATGCCGTCAATGATCGCGGTGTCGCTGCCCGGGCCGAGCGCAAGGCGGCCGGACCGCCCGGCCCGCTGCTTCAGGGCCACCTCGTCGGCCAGCGGCACATCGGCGCTGAGCAGCATGATGTCGCTGCCCGCGGAGAGCGCACGATGCCCCTCGAGCGCCGCATAGGGCCCCGGCACGCCGATCACGGCCAGCCCCTCCACCGGCTCCTCGACCGGGACGGCGTCGCCGGAGGCGTCCACCTGCGGGTGGAGCTCCACCACCACATCGTCCTCATGCCGTGCGTCATCCACCCCCGGCACGCTACCGGGGGCGGCGGGCGGCGCGGCCTACGCGGTCTCGGCCAGCGCCTCCGGTGCCGCGCCGTGCGCCAACCGGGAGCGGAGCTGGCGCGCCTCCTCGCGGGCACGGCGGAGCGCGGCCTCCGTGGACGCGAGCGCGGCGCGCATCTCGGCCAGGTCGGCATCGGCCTCAGCCACGCGACGTGCCAGCACCGCCAGCGGGCGGTCCGCCGCCCCCGGGCCCGTGGGGGCCGCCACATCCGCGTCCAGCGCGACCAGGCCGACGCGCATCAGTTCATCCACCGCGACCACGCGCACCGCACCCCGGCGGGCCACGTGCAGCGTGCCGCGTTCGGCCCGTCGCTCCAGGGCCTTCTTCGTGGTGCCGCACACCTCCGCGGCCTCGGAGAGCGTGAGCATGCGGGACGTCGTCATGACCTGCGGTTTCTCCGCCCCGTGCCGCATTCCCTGCCCGTCCGACGCTCCGCACTTTACAACTTGACAACTAATTGGTTGATCAGTACGTTCGCCCCCGTCCGCCGATCAAGGAGTGCGTACGTGGCGATTCCCCATCCCATCCCCGACCCGCTGGCGCAGATGATCGCCGAGCGGTTCAAGGTGCTCGGGGAGCCCATGCGCATCCGGATCCTCGACCACCTGCGCGACGGACCGCGGGCCGTCGGCGTCCTCGCCGACGAACTCGGCACCTCGCAGCAGAATGTCTCGAAGCACCTGGGACTGCTCCACGGAGCGGGCCTCGTACGCCGGGAGCGCCGCGGAAACGCGGTGCTGTACGAGATCGCGGACCAGGGCGTGTTCGACATGTGCGAGCACGTCTGCGGTGGCTTGGAGCGCCACCTGGCCGAACTGCAATCCCTCGTCACCGGGGAGGTCGCCCCATGAGTTCAGAAAACCGCTGGACGCTGGAGCGCGTGCTGTTCGTGATGGCCGGGACGGTCACCATCGTCAGCGTCATCCTCGCGGCCCTCGTGTCGCCGTGGTTCCTGATCCTCACCGCCTTCGTCGGTGCGTCGCAACTGATGTACGCCACGGTGGGTGACTGCCCGTCGTCGTTCGTGATCCGCCGCGTCTTCAACCTCCAGGGCTGCGCGCGATGAGCGACGACCCCACGCCGAAGGTCGGGCCGATCGGTCGCCTCGGGCACTGGTCGGCCACGAATGTGAAGTGGGTCGTGGCCGCATGGGTGGTCATTGCGCTGGGGCTCGGCTTCCTGGCTCCGCGCGTCGAGACATCGCTCTCCGGTGCAGGGTGGGAGGACACCGGCTCGCAGTCGGTCGCCGCCCGGCAGCTCATCCAGGACAACTTCGCCGGCAACTCCGCGAATGCCCTGATGGTGGTGGTGCACTCGCCGGACCAGCAGGTGTCGTCGCCGGCGTTCCAGTCAGCCATCGCCAGCGCCACCCGCACCCTCGAGGCCGACGGCGCGGTGACCGGCGTGGTTCCGCCGATGCCGGGACAGACGATCTCGCGCGACGGCCACACGGCCATCCTCATGGCCGGCGCGGCCGAGAACGCGACGGAGATGGTGCGCGCGGCCGACCGCCTGAAGGCGCCCCTCCGGGCCGATGGCTCGGAGGAGGTGTCCGTCTACCTCACCGGAGCGTCCGGCATGTGGTCGGACTTCAATGAGGCGAACCGCTCGGCGATGCTGAAGAGCGAACTGCTCTCGTGGCCCGTCACCCTCGCCATCCTGGTGCTGGCGTTCGGGGCGCTCGTGGCCGCGGGGCTCCCGCTGCTGCTCACGATCCTCGGCCTGGTGGCCACGGCGGGAGCGCTGTACCTGACCACCCTGGCGTTCGACGTCTCCATCTGGGCCATGAACTTCGCCCTGATGTTCGCGCTCGCACTGGGCATCGACTACGCGCTGTTCATCGTCGTCCGCTTCCGCGGGGCGCTGTTCGGATCGGGCCGGAAACCCGTGGACGCCGTGGCGGAGACGATGGACACCGCGGGCAAGGCGGTGCTGTTCTCCGGGCTGACGGTGCTCATCTCGCTGTCGGCGGTGATGATCGTCCCGAGTCCGGCATTCCGCTCGATGGCGCTGGGCATCATGATCTCGGTCGTCTTCATCCTGCTCGCCACCCTCACCCTGCTGCCGGCGGTGCTGGCCAAGCTCGGACCGCGGGTGGACAAGGGGACGCTCAAGTGGGCGCACTCGGGCGACCACCGGTCCAAGCGCTTCGAGCGCTGGGGGCAGAAGCTCTGGAGCAAGCCGGTCCTGTTCGGGCTCCCGGCGCTCATCGTGCTGCTGGTGCTGGCGATCCCGGTGTTCGGGCTGAAGACGGGCATGCCATCCATCGCGGTGGTGCCCGCCGATGACGGCTCACGCCAGGGCTACGAGCTGGTGAGCGAGGCCTTCGGCGAGGGTGCCCCGGGCACCCTGCAGATCGTGGGCCCGGCGGACGAGATGGCATCGGCGCAGCGGATCGCCGCCTCCGATGCCGGCATCGCCGCCGCCATGCCGCCCATGCAGGGCGGCGGCGGACTCGCGATGGTGCAGGCCATCCCGACCACCGGACCATCCACCACCGAGACGGCCGAGACGCTCGAGCGGCTCCGGGCACAGTTGCCCGCGGGCGTGCTGATCGGTGGCGCCGCGGCCGAACAGGCCGATCTGTCGGCCGCCCTCAGCACGTACACGCCGATCGTCATCGGCATCGTCCTCGTGCTGGGCTTCCTGCTGCTGCTCGTGGCATTCCAGGCGCCCGTCGTCGCCGCCATCGGCGTGGTGACCAACCTCCTCGCGGTGGGCGCGGCCTTCGGCGTCGCGCGCCTCATCTTCCAGGACGGCTGGGGCGCGGACCTGCTCGGCTTCGAGTCGCAGGGCTTCCTGGATGCCTGGGGGCCCGTGTTCTTCTTCGCCATGATCTTCGCGATCTCGATGGACTACACGGTGTTCCTGCTGTCCTCGGCACGCGAGCACTGGGACCGCTCGCACGACCCGCGGGACGCGATGGTGGCCGGCATGGCCCACTCGGGCCGGGTGATCCTGGCCGCGGCCGCGGTGATGGTGGCGGTGTTCTTCACCTTCGCCCTCTCCGGCCCGCTGCCGCCGAAGGAGATGGGGATCATCCTCGGGGTGGCCGTCCTCCTGGACGCCTTCCTCGTGCGGCTGCTCCTCGTGCCGGTCGCACTGCGGCTGGTGGGCAAGTGGGCGTGGTGGCAGCCGAAGTGGCTCGACCGGATCCTCCCGGATGTGCGCTTCGGCCACTGACGCCGACAGGTGGGATCGGCGGTACTCGGCTCCGGACCTCGTGTGGGGTGCGAAGCCGAACCGCCGCCTCGTCGACGAGGTCGGGGCGCTCCCCCCGGGGCGCGCCCTCGACCTCGGCGGCGGGGAGGGACGCAACGCCGCGTGGCTCGCATCGCGTGGGTGGGACGTCACGATCGTCGACTTCTCGCGGATCGGGCTGGACCGCGCCGGCGAGATGGCGCGGCGCCAGGGCACGACGCTCACCGCGGTGCACGCGGACCTGGCCGACTATGCGCCTCCCGGGGCGGCCTTCGACCTGGTCCTCATCCTGTACCTGCAGGTCCCGGAGCAGACGCTGGACCGCGTGCTGCACCATGCTGCAGGTGCGCTGGCCCCGGGCGGGACGCTCCTGCTCATCGGCCACGACCGGGAGAACCTGGAGCGCGGGTTCGGGGGCCCGCAGGACCCGGCGATCCTGCAGTCACCCGAGCAGGTGGTCGCCGCCCTCGGCACGGGCCTGCAGATCGAGTCCGCCGTCCGCATCGAACGCATGGTGAGCACCGCCGATGGCCCGCGGACCGCGATCGACACCCTCGTGCGCGCCCGGCGCGCCCCGGAGGCGGAGCGCCGGGCACCCGGCGCCTAGGCCACGCGCAGCACCCAGTCGCGCAATGCGCCCACGGTGGCGTCGTGGTCGCCGAAGTCGTGCCCCACGCCCTCGAGCATGTGCACCTCGACATCGGAATGGCCGTCCGCGCGGGCGCGGTCCGCGAGCCGGACGGCGTCGTCCGGGGCGACGATGACATCGGTGGTGCCCTGCACCAGCAGGACGGGGGCGGGCACCCGGCCCACGTGCAGGTAGGCCTTCGCGGCCTCCGAGTCCGGGCCACGGCTGTGCCACCAGGTCCGCGCCGTGTAGACGCCCGCCGCGTGCGGCGCATCGTCGGGCAGGTACATGCGGTGGATGACCAGGCTGACGTCGTCGGCGGGCGCCACGTCGGCGTAGGGCCGGCAGAGCTCGACCAGTTCGTCGTACGACGGCGCGGCACCGCAGCGATCCATGCGGTCCCGGCTGGACTCGGGCAGGCTCCATGCGGTGCCGAGGCCGGCGGCGCCGACCAGCGGCAGCCCCAGGTCGTGCGCGGCGCAGTAGAACGCCGCCGTCGCCCCCAGCGAGTACCCCGACAGGAGGACGTGGTCATAGCCCTCGCCGGCCAGCCAGGCGGTGGCGGCACGCACGTCCTCGAGCACGTCCTCGAGAACCGCGGTGCCAAACAGCTGCGACACGTTGCCGATCCGCGTATCCATGGTAAGGATCGGCACGCCGAGGCCGGCGATCGGTGCGCGGATGAAGCGCAGCGCGCCGACGCTGAGGTTCCCCTGGTTCCCGTGCAGGTGGATGATGGCCGTGCGGCGCCCGGTCGCCGCCGCCCGAGCCGCGGTGGGCTCCTCCTGCCGCTCGAGGATGGCGTCGTGCAGGCTGCCGTCGCCGCCCTCGATCGTGACAAGGCGGGCCGTGCCGGATTGCGCGCCGCGCGGCGGCACCATCACGTCGCGGTCGGCGGGAAGCGCATCGAGCCACGCCACGGCCCGGTCGGCGACCTCGGGCACCATGCCCCAGAAGGTGTGGTCGGCACCTGGGACGTGCTCCAGGTGCACGTCGAGCCCGGCGGCGCGCGCCGCCTCGGCCAGGTTGTCGCCGTCGTCACCCGGCAGCACCGGATCGTCCCCCGCCTGGATGAGCGCCACGGGCACGCCGACGTCGCGGATCCGGTCCACCGACACGGGATTCCGTGACTCCGGGCCGCGGCACTGCCACCAGCAGCGAAGGGACCACGCCTCGGAATCGGCGGGGGCATCGGTGGGGCCGGCCCCGCGGTGCACGATGACCACGTCGTCGTCGCCACCGCGATCCACGCCGGCGCGCAGGGCCATGCGCGCGACCTCGGTGTACGAGGGGCGCGCGCGCAGGCGGGTCCAGCGCGCGCGCATCGACTCCGGCAGGCTCCAGGGGTGGGCGAGGGTGCACAGCCCCACCACCTCCGGCGGGCGGCGGAGCGCCTGGTAGTGGGTGACGATGCTCGCGCCCAAGCTGTAGCCCATCAGCACGACCCGCTCGAACCCCATGTCCCGTGCGAGGTCCATCGCCCCCGCGAGGTCGTGGGGCGTCTCGTCAAACAGACCACCCCCGTACACCACGCCGAAGTTGGCCATGCGGGTGTTGATCGAGAGCGCCGCATACCCGTGGTGCGCGAGCTCGAAGGCCATCCGCCGCGGGACCCCGCCCATGTAGTTGCCGAGCGAGCCGTGCACCACGATCACCAGGGTGCCGGCCCGGCCGCCGTGGTCGTCGCGGGGGCGCATCAGCAGCCCGTCCCAGTGCTTGTGGTCCGCGGTGCGGATGACCACCAGCTCCGCATCGGCATCGACGTCGTCGTGGCCGAATTCCGTGTGGGGACGCGCACCCGACCGGATCGTCACGCGATCCGGTCGCACATCGCCCCCGGCGCCTCCCCCCGTGCTCATGGCGCCATTCTCCCCGCGGCCCCCTCATCGCGCCCGCGGCGGCCCGGGAACCACCAGTTCCACCGGCCGAAGATGCTGAGCAGCGCAGGTGCCAGCACCAGGCGGATGATGGTCGCGTCCACCAGCACCGCGGTGGCCAGGCCGATGCCCAGCATCTTGACGATGACGTCGTCGGTGATCACGAAGGCGAGGAACACGCTGACCATGATCAGGGCCGCGGCCGAGATGACGCGCGCGGTCGACGCGAGCCCCATGGCAACGGAGCGATGCGGGTCGCCCTCGTGCATCCACGCCTCGCGTACCCGGGACAGCAGGAACACCTCGTAGTCCATCGACAGGCCGAACAGGATCGCGAACATCATCATCGGCACCCAGGCCTCGATCGCCACGGCCTCCGGCACGCCGAGGGCCGATCGCAGGATGCCCCACTGGAAGATGGCCACCACCACCCCGAACGCCGCACCTACCGACAGCAGGTTCATCAGCGCGGCCTGCAGGGGCACCAGGATCGACCGGAACTCGATCATCAGGAGGATGAACGCGATGGCGATGACCACGCCGATGAACCACGGCAGCCGGTCGGCCACGCGCTCGGACAGGTCGACCCCCACCGCGGTCGGCCCCGTGGCGTAGACGGCCGTGCCCGCGCCCGCCACCGGCCGCAGGCGCTGCGCAAGCCGCTCCACCATCTCGGTGGTGCGCGGGCTTGCCGGGGCCGCAGATGGGATGACGGTGAGCAGCACCACGTCGCCCCCCGGCGCGACCACGGGTGGGGACACCTCCACCACCCCTGCCAGGTCACGCGCGCGCTGCGCGACCTCCCGGGCATTCGCCCGGGCCCGTGGCCCCTCCAGCACGATCTCCACCGGTCCGTTGAAGCCGGGCCCGAAGCCCGTGGCGATCATCCCGTAGGCCTCACGCGTGGTGGACCCGGGCGGGTCGCTGCCGGCGTCCACCTGTCCCAGTTCGAGCCAGAAGACCGGCAGGGCCAAAGTGACCAGCACGGCGCCGGATGCCACCAGGTAGGGCCACGGCCGTCGCGTGACCGCCATCGACCAGCGCGCCCAGCCATGGGGGCGGCCGTCGGGCGGGTCCAGGTCCACCGGCTGCGGTCCACGGACGCCCGGAATGCGACCGCGACCCAGATTGGAACCCACCACCGCGAGGGCCGCCGGCAGCAGCGTGACGGCGGCGAGCACCGCCACCACGACGGCGATCGCCGCGGCCTCGCCGAGGCGGGTGACGAACGGGATGCCGGCGGCGGCAAGGCCGAGAACCGCGGCCGCGACGGTGCCGCCCGCCAGCACCACGGCGCGTCCGGCGGTGGCCGTGGCGTGCGCGATCGAATCGCGCACGGGCATCCCGGCAGCCATCTGCTCCGCATGTCGGCTCACGACGAACAGGGCGTAGTCCACCGACACTCCGAGACCGATCATGAGGGCCAGCGTCCGGCCCACCGTGCTGACGTCCGTGGCAGCCTCGAGCACGGTGAGGATCGAGAGCGCGGTGCCCACGGCGACCAGCGCGCCCACGACCGGCACCGCCATGGTCACCACCGATCCGAACGCCAGCAGCAGGATCACCACGGCTGCGGCAATCCCCACCAGCGCCGACCAGTCGGTGCCCGATGCCTCCGCCTGCGCGGCGGGGGCACCCGCGTACGCCACCGTGAGTCCCGCGCGCTCCAGCGGCCGTGCCGCCGCGCGCACCTGCGCGAGGTCGGCGGCCCCCAGCTCGTCCGCAGGAGTGGACCACTCGATGCCGATCATCGCGGTGCGGCCATCGGCGGATACCGTGCCCGGCGCCCCGGGCACCGTCACCGAGCGCATGCCCGGCACCTCGCGCAGTCGCCGCGCCGCGTCGCCGATGGCCGTGCGCCCCGCCCCCGAGGTGACGGGTGCACCGTCGGAGCGCACCACCACCGTGCCGTCGGCGGCGCCCTGGCCCGGGAATGCGCGCTGCAGCACCACCGCGCCCTCGGCCGCCGGCAGCCCCGGCACCGACAGGTCATCCGACGGCGCGCCACCCAGCCCCGCGCCCAGCGCCACCATTCCCGCGAGCACCGCGAGCCATCCGGCCAGCACCCACCAGCGACGGCGGGCGCACCACCCCCCGAGGCGGCCGAGGAGCGTTGTACGCGGCGTGGTCCGGGTCATCGCGGGCGCGGACGGTAGCGGACGTCCGGTGACGGGCCGTGGCATGCTCGCGCCGTGGCGGACCTCGGAACCTGGGCCCTCGTGTTCGCGCTGCTCGGGGGCGTCGCGGGCGGCTTCATCAACTCTATCGCCGGCGGGGGCACGCTCATCACCTTCCCGGTGCTTACGGCGGTGGGCATCCCCGCCCTCGACGCCAACGTCACCAACGCCGTCGCCCTTGCCCCCGGGTACGCCGGCGGCACCTATGCGCAGCGCGGCGATCTCGCCGGGCGGCGGGACCTCGCCCGGGCGCTCGCTGTCACCGCCATCCTGGGCGGAATCACCGGAGCAGCGCTGCTGCTGGCGACGGGCGAGGAGTTGTTCGAGCAGCTCGTGCCCTGGCTCATCTTCGCCGCCACGGGCCTGCTGGCCGCGCAGGGACCGCTGCGCCGCATCACCACCGGTGCGCGTGGCTCGTCCGGAGAGGTCGCACGCCCGGTGCTCCTGGCGTCCGCCTTCGTCGCCACGGTGTACGGAGGCTACTTCGGTGCCGGCCTCGGGATCATCGTCATCGCGATCCTCGGCCTGATGCTGACGGATGCCCTGAACCGGCTGAACGCGCTGAAGCTGCTCATGTCGCTCTGCGCCAACGGCGCGGCGGCGATCTTCTTCGCCTTCAGCGGACACGTCTACTGGCTGGTGGCCGTACTCATGGGCGTGGGCGCATGGGGCGGCGGGTGGCTGGGGGGGCGCACCGTGCAGCACGTGCGCGAGTCGGTGTTCCGGGCGGGCATCATCCTCCTCGGCATCGCGATCGGCATCGCCTTCCTGGTCACCTGAGCAGCGGGCGCCGGGGCGCCCCCTACGATCACACCCATGGCACTGGCCATCGCCGTCATCGATGCACCACGGGTGGAGGACGACCTCCGAGAACAAGGCGTGGACCCGCTCGTCGTCGACTGGTCGCCCCCCGCCGGCGGGGACCTGGGTGATGTCGCGCTGCTCACGCGCGCGTACGCGGATGACCGCGTGGAGGAGGGCAACCGACGGGCCCTCGCCGCGCTCGACGCAAGCAGGCCGCATCTGGTGGACGCCGGCCTCGCAACCGACCTCGTGCCGGGCATGGATGCCCGCCGCATCCTGCACTGCGGCCCCCCGTGCGAATGGCAGCGGCTGGGCCCCGCCATGCGCGGCCAGGTGGCGCGCGCCGCCGTGCTGGAGGGATGGGCCGGGGACCAGGGTGCCGCGGCCGCCCTGATCGAGGCGGGGGACATCGAACTCGCCACCACCGAGGCGCACGGGGTCGCGGCAGCCATGAACGGCGTGCTCTCGCCCTCGATGGCAGTGTGGGCGGTGCACGACGAGGTCACGGGGGCGGACGCATGGGCCCCGATGTCCGATGGTGCCGGTGACGGCCTGCCGGCGTCGGCCCGCACGCGTGACCTGATCGCCCGCCAGCGCCTGCTGGCCGACCGCCTGGCTCCCGGGGCCTCCGCCGCGCTCGGGGCGCGCGGCCCCATCGACCTCGCCATGCTCGCCGGGGAGGCCGCACGCATGGGCGACGCGGACGTCCCCGATGCGCGCGCCGCCGGACTCCTCCTCATCCGTGAACTCCTGCCGGCGATGGCCATCCACGCGCTCGACGCCGTGCCGGCCCTCACGGGCATCGGCGCGCCCATGGTGCACATCGCCCTGCCGCTCATGGCCGCGGCCGCCCGGTGCGCGGTGCAGGCGGCAGCCGGCACCCCGATGTCGAGCCTGGTCATCGCGATGTCGGGCAACGGCACCGACGTCGGGGTGATGCTGGCGGGCACGCCCGGCGCATGGCACACGGCCCCTGCCCCCATCGCCGATGACGCCCGATTCGATGAGGGCAGCGGCGCGTCCGGCGCAGCGCCCTGGACCGGTGATCAGGGGGTGATCGCGTGCGCGGGAATGGCGATTGACGCCCGGCTGTGCATCGACGCGGGCGAGGCGCCCGCCATCCCCATGGGCATCGCGTCGCGCGCCGATGGCGGGTGGGTGGGCCATGGTCATGCGCAGGTGCCCCTCGCGGCGCTGCGCGATGCGCTCGACGCGCTCGTGCCGTCCGCCCCCTGAGGGGACGGACGTCCCGGGCGGGGGCGGGACGCGACCGCCGCGCCACGACCGGTGCGGTGCGCTGGCACACTGCGGGGCGATGAACCCGGGCCGCATCCTCGCCATGATCGGAGCCGGCCTCGGCCTGGCCGCGGCGGTGATCGCCGGTTCCCTCGCGCTGGGGGGCACCACGCAGATGGCGCCTCCCGATGAGGCCCAGCCCATCGTGGTGGGAGTGGTGGCCGCGCCGGGCGAGGAACTCACGGGCCCCACGGACCTGCCGCCGCTCGCGATGGTGCTGGAGGATCCCGTGCCGGAGGACATCGCGTCGCTCTCGCCATCCGGGCAGGTCGCGCGCTACCGGGATGACGCCCGCGACGACGACGCGGCATCACTGCTGCGCCTGGCCGCGGCGGAGCAGCGCGCGGGCGCACAGGATGCCGCGGCCGACGCCTACCGTCGCGCGCGGGCCGCCGACCCGGACGGCATCGAGCCCGCGATCGGCCTGGCCATGGTTGATGCCGCGACGGGCGATGCGGGCATGGCCCGTGCCACCTCCGCCCTCGCGGGCATCACCCGCCGCAACCCGGCGAGCCAGGTGGCCTGGTTCAACCGTGGCTGGCTTGCCACCTATCGCCGGGATGGGCGCGAGGTCATCACGTCGTGGAAGCGCGTTGCCGAGATCGATCCCGATACACCCATCGGCAGGACCACCGTCGCCCTGCTCAAGGGGATCGCCGAGCAGGGAACGCGCACCGGCACCACGGGCGGCACCACCACCGGCTGAGCAGATCACCCCCGCATCCGAGCCGGAGGGTCACGCCTCGGTAAGGATCCGCCCGTTCCCCGGTGACATGCACCCGGAGGATGTTTACCCTCTTCCGCGAACCCCTTAACCGGTCCATAAGGGCCGATGGGGAGACTGCCGAACAGCATGATGCCGGAGATGCACTCCGGCGCGTTGGATCCCCGACCGGCCCGCGTGGTCGCCGGGTGAGCAGGGCAGGTCCGGGGCATGGTGGCCGACGCCGTTCCCCGGGGGCATCGAGGTCGACATCGGCATCGAGGCATCCGCCGGGGGTCCCGGCGGGAGGACGACGAGGCGCCCGGCGAAGCCGGGCCGGAGGGGACGGACGAGGATGACGCTCAAGGAGATCGTGGGCAACGAGGAGATGCAGGTGCTCCTCACCCGTGGGCAGGAGCAGGGCTTCCTCGGCATCGAGGAGGTCGCCGAGGCGCTGCAGGGCATGGACATCGTCCAGGAGGACGCCGAGGCCCTGTACACGCACGTCGACGAGATGGGCATCGAACTGCTCGAGGAGCCCGAGGCCCAGGAGCGTCGCGCCAAGCTGGCCGAGGAGGCCGAGCGGCCCCGGCGCGTGGCCGCCAAGGCCGAGAGCACCACCGACCTGCTGCAGCTCTTCCTGCGCGACATCGGCCGCATCCCGCTGCTCACGGCCAGGCAGGAGGTGGAACTCGCGAAGCTCATCGAGGAGGGCGACCTCCAGGCCAAGCAGAAGATGGTCGAGAGCAACCTGCGCCTCGTGGTGTCGATCGCAAAGAACTACCGCAACCAGGGGCTGGCGTTCCTGGACCTGATCCAGGAGGGCACGCTGGGCCTGGTGCGCGCGGCCGAGAAGTTCGACTACCGCAAGGGCTACAAGTTCTCGACCTACGCCACGTGGTGGATCCGCCAGGCCGTTGCCCGCGCCATCGCCGACAAGGGCCGCACCATCCGGATGCCGGTGCACGTGGTGGAGAAGCTGAACAAGATCAACCGCACCGAGCGCAAGCTGCTGGCCGAGCTGGGGCGCGACCCCAGCAACGCCGAGATCGGCGCGTCGATCGGCCTCACCGAGGCCGAGGTGGAGTCCATCCGCCGCAGCGCCCAGACGCCCGTGTCGCTGGAGAAGCCGGTCGGCGACGAGGAGGAGTCCGAGTTCGGGCAGTTCATCGCCGATGAGAAGGCCATCTCGCCCGAGGCGGCCGCCGACGAGACCCTGCGCAATGAGGCGCTGCAGGACGTGCTGAACTCGCTGTCGTACCGCGAGCGCCGCGTGCTGGAGTTGCGCTATGGCCTGGGCGGCGAGCAGCCGCGCACCCTCGATGAGGTCGGCCGTACGTTCAACGTCACCCGCGAGCGCATCCGGCAGATCGAGAACCAGGCCCTGCAGAAGCTGGCCGGCATGATGGACGTGCGCGGGCTGGCCGAGGTCGCCTAGACCCATCCGCCACCGCCGGTGGGCTCCCGCCCACCGGCGGCGCGCGGGGTGCCGCGGGTAGGCTCAACCCATGGGCTGGGACGACGAAGACGACGACTGGCCGGAGCGGGATACCGACCCGGAGACGATCGCGCGCAAGCGCGAGAATGCCAAGGTCGTGGCGCAGGGCGCCAACCGCGCCGTGCGACTGGTGTACGCCACCCTCGCGATCCTGCTCATCCTCGTGATCGTCCTCGCGATCATCCTCACGTAGGACTCCCGATGGTGGGCGTGGTGTCCGATCTGTGGCGCTACCCGGTGGCGTCGATGTCGGGGGAACGCCTGCGGCGGGCCTTCATCGGCCCGCTCGGCCTGGTCGGGGATCGCCAGTGCGCGGTGGTGGACGCCGCGACCGGGGAGCCGCTGGTGGCGGTGCGCGAGCCCGCGCTGCTGCGCTACCGCGCCCGCTGTGATGACCCGGTCACCGGCAGCGGGGTTCAGGTGGATTCACCGTCCGGCGCGGTGATCCCCTGGGGCGACATGCGCTTGGCCGACGAGGTCCGTCGCGGTCTCGGGCGCAAGGACGATGAGCCCGTGGCGGTCATCCGCGCGCCGGCGGGCGCGCACGCGGCGCAGCCGGTGGCGCTGCTGACGGAGGAGACCATCCGCCGCGTGTCGGGGTGGGCGGGGGACGACGTCGACCGGCGGCGCCTGCGGCCGAACCTGGTGGTGGACTGCGGCGACGACGTGGCCTTCCCGGAGGATGACTGGCGTGGCCTGCGCCTGCGGATCGGCTCCGCCACCGAGATCGAGGTGGTCGCGGCCACCCGCCGGTCGGGCGTGCTCAGTCGCGATCCCGATACCGCCGAGCGCGACACCCGCGCCCACGCGGCCGTGGCGCGCGAGCGCCGCAACCACGTGGGCGCGTGCTGCCGGGTGGTGCGCGCGGGGTGGGTCGCGGTGGGCGACCCGGTGCGCGTCACGCCCTGAGCGCCACCCCGATGTCATCGATGAGGCGCTCGGCGGGGGCCAGATCGCCCGGGGACGCCGCCTTGCGGTAGTCCGCGTGGATGAGCGGGCTGCTGAGTATGAAGTCGGCGGTGGCCCGGTTGCACGCGATGGGGCAGTTGTGCACCACCGCGATGCGCAGGAGGGCCTTCACGTCGACGTCGTGCGGCTGTGGCTCCAGCGGGTCCCAGAAGAAGATGACGATGTCCAGGCGCCCCTCGGCGAGAGCCGCCCCCACCTGCTGGTCGCCACCCAGCGGACCCGACAGGAACCGGTGCACCTCCAGGCCGAGGTCATCGGCGATGATGCCGCCGGTCGTGCCCGTGGCGTGCAGTTCGTGGTGGCGCAGGACGGCGTAGTTGTGCCGTGCCCACTCGAGCATGTCGCGCTTCCTGTTGTCATGGGCGATCATCACGATCCGCTTCCGCGATGCCATGGTCATCCGCTGCCCCCTCCCCCTCGGTCCGCTGGTCGCGCGCCACCATAGGTCGGCACCCGGCCCCGTCCAGTGGCGGCGTTGCGGTGCTACATTCCCGAAACCGCCGCGGGGTGGAGCAGTCTGGTAGCTCGTCGGGCTCATAACCCGAAGGTCGCAGGTTCGAATCCTGCCCCCGCTATGAGAAGGGCCCGCGCTCGGGAGAGGCGGGCCCTTCGCGTAGGGTGACCGCCGTGAACGCGCTCCTCCCCCGCCGCGCGAACATCGCATCGCCGCACTGGTGGGCCCTGCTGGCCCTGATCGCCGTGGCGATGCTGGGCGCGACGCTCCTGTCCTACACGGTGGTCCTGACCGCCCTCGAGGTGTCGCCGCTCCTCCTCGTGCCCGGGATCGGGTCGGCCCTGCTGGCCCGCTTCGGCCGTGCCTTCTGGCCGGCGATCGCCGTCGGCGACACCGTGGGGCAGGTGATCATGCACGACCGGCCCCTCCTCATCGTGGCCATGTCGGTGCTGATCCACGTGGCGGCGTGCCTGGCCTGCGCGACGTGGCTTCAGCGCGCCACCTGCTGGCTGCGCGACCTGGCGCAGGCCACGCGGTTCGCCGGTATCTCCGCCGTCATCAGCATCGCGGGCGCGGCTCTCACGGCGTCGCTGCTGGTCGCCACCGGCGAGATCCCGCCGCAGTACGGGATCGCGGAGGTCGGGGGGTGGCTGCTCATGGGCTACATGGCCGGATTCCTGGTGGGCGGCGCGTTCGTGCTGGCATGGGGCGACCCCGACCTCGCCGTCTCCGAGGCCTTCCGGCACCCGGTGGCCATGGCCGCCTTCGCCGGCGTCACGGCGTGCGCGTGGGTCGGGCTGCTGGGCGAGATCGGCCCGCTGGTGCCCATCGCGCTGCTCGGGGCCATCGCCGTGGCGGGGCGAAGCGGCGCGCGCTGGGCCACCGCCTGCATGCTCGCCATCGCCATCATCACGATCGAGGCCTCGCGTCGCGGAATGGAACCGCCGTTCGGTGGTGGCGACCCCGCGGAGCATGCGGCGAATGCGATGCTGGCCCTGTCGCTCTTCGCTGCGGCGGGGATCATGCTGGCGGGCTACCGGCAGGCGGGCCCCGATCGCCAGCGCTCCGCCACCACCGTGGCCCTGACGTTCGCGGCCCTCATGCTGGTGGCCGGCGTCACGTCTCTGGCGGCCAACGAGGTGGCGATGAACCGCACCACGCCCTACGTGCTGTCGGGCTTGCTCTCCCTGGGCGCGGCAGCCGGCCTGGGCGTACTGCGCATCTCGCGGACCCCGGCCGCCCGGTCCACGCGCCGGGGCGTGGTGCTGGCCCTGGGCGCCGGTGCGGTCTATGTGATGAACCTCGCGCTCTACCTGCAGGCGGTGCCCGAGATCGGATCGGGCCCGGCGACGGGCCTCGCCATGACGGCCCCGCTCTGGATCG